>NZ_DKJS01000007.1:0-61686 GCF_002455205.1 Lysinibacillus sp. UBA6686
GCGAAACAGCGGAGCCCCCGAGTGAAATGCGTGACTCCAAAACTAGGAATTTAATTATTATCCTCAATCAAAGAATTTGCAAGTAGCATAAATTCAAGCGTAATACGATTATGCCCCTTCATAAAATTTTCCCCTAATAGACTTTCCAGTTTTTTTAAGCGATGGTAGAGTGTCTGCCGTACAATAAACAATTGTTTGGCTGTCTGCTGCTTGGAGCCATTTGTTTGTAAATAGACCTGCAACGTTTCTAGTAGCTTACTATTATATTTCCGATCGTATTCAATAACGGGCTGTAAATAATCATGAATCACTTCCTGTAAATTCACCTGCATCTGAAGCTTGTAAATAAGATGATATAAATGTAAATCATCATAAAAATAAGAAGTTGTTGGCACCTTACTGCAAATATATAATGTATCAAGCGCAGTTTGATAGCTTTTAGGAATTTCTACAACATCTGAAACTACCTTTCCGATGGCTACTTGATATCCCTGAGATATTTGTTTTTTGTAAAACTCTGCCTTCTGAAGTGAAGAGCATAACGAATTCAATAATTCACGACTCGATTTACTATCTTTGGTATGAAGAAGAATAAAGATAATATAGCTCTTTCTCTCGAATAAAAAGGGAATAAATCCATGTTGTTCAAAGAGGTTTCGGTAATATAGCTTACTGTAGACAATATCCTCCTGTACTTTAGGAACAGTATGTGGAGACGCTAAAATAAAGACAGCCCCACTAGATATTTTGAAGTTTGAATGATGAGTGACAATAAATTTGTAAATTTCCTCTTTCGATAATTTTTGATCTATCCAATCTACTAGAATAGTGGCATCCTCCATATTCTTTTTTTCCTCTATATAAAACTCTCTCATTAAAAGCTGTGCTAACGCTGTAGCTGTACGATCTAAAATGAGTAGTTCGAATTCTGAAAATTGACCATCTGCCCTAAAAAGAGTCAAATCAGCATAGTGCTGATCAAAAATAAAGATAGGTTCATGTTTAAATTCGGAGGCTTTTTCCTTCATCGCAAGTAATTGCTGCCGCTTATGAGGTACTGCATTTGGGAAAAAGATAGGCTCTCGACTTTTAATAGAAAAAACAATTTGTGTTTTTAATTCATTATACATATTTTGTAAAATATCCTCGGTTGTTTGTCCTAATAGGGCGTTTTTATTTAATGTTTGAGAGTAAGATTCTAACGTGGAAATCATTAAATATTGTTGATTTAATATTTGACTATGTAAATCCTGGGTAATGCGAACGAAGGGAACAGTTTCATGAAAAACGATGATAGGGAAGCTATGACGGTTGGCAAGGGATACAATGATTGCTGGAATGGTTTGTAGATAATCACCATACTCAATGCATAATGCAGCGCAATTTTTGTGAATTAAAGACTCTACAAAAAAGATAAAATCGTCTATGCTATGCTGCAGGCTTATGCCAGTTGTCAATACCAATTCATCACCAGCCAAGAAATTATCTATTTGGACAATTTCTATGACATGCGCCCATTTGACAATCCGTAATAATCCATCTTCTCCAGCTACTACTTCTGCACTTTTAAAATGTTTATTCTCTAATACATCCTTCACCTTTAATTTAAATTGATTCATCTGTAAGCCCCTTTCATTTTTCTCTTACTACTGTTTCAGAAAATAAAAATTTTATTTTAAGAATATTTAGTCTATTTTACATTATGTTTAAAACAAAAGTATAGAATTTTACAGTTTGTCTATTACTTCCAAAGTGTGGAACATGTAAGATTTTTTTAAGCGATAATCCAATCTAAAAAAAGAGGTGACAGATATGGAGCAACAAACGCATTTACAGAGAGGGTTAAAGAAAAGGCACATGACAATGATTGCGATTGCAGGAGTTATAGGGGCAGGTCTGTTTATGGGAAGTGGCTCGGTTATTAACCTAGCCGGCCCTGGTGCTATACTATCTTATATTTTTGCTGGTATCATCGTCATTCTTGTCATGCGAATGCTTGGGGAAATGGCAGCGGTCAATCCAACAAGTGGATCTTTTGCGCATTATGCACATGAATCAATTGGTCCTTGGGCTGGTTTTATGATTGGTTGGTTATATTGGTTTTTCTGGGTCATAGCCATAGCCTTAGAAGCAACGGCTGCGGCTGCGATTATTCAATATTGGTATGATGGTATTCCTTTATGGTTGCTTAGTCTTTTACTGACAGTAGCGCTAACTTTAACAAATGTACTTTCCGTAAAAGCTTTTGGTGAATTTGAATATTGGTTCTCTCTTATTAAGGTTGCAAGTATTGTAGTTTTCTTAGGACTTGGTGCATTTATTATATTTGGCATTGCACCGAATTTTAATGCGATTGGGACTGCTAATTTAATTGGGCAGGGCGGTTTTTTACCAAATGGTTTTGGAGCAGTTCTAGTGGGTGTAGTTATTGTTATTTTTTCCTTTATGGGAACAGAAATTGTAGCGATTGCGGCAGGGGAATCCGATGAACCTTTAGCAGCAGTAACGAAGGCTACAAATTCTATCACATGGAGAATTTTAATCTTCTATGTTGGATCCATTACAGTGGTTGTTACATTATTGCCATGGCATTCCTCGGATATTCTAACAAGCCCATATGTTGCGGTACTGGATCATATCGGTATTCCTGCTGCTGCACAAATTATGAACTTTGTGGTCTTAACGGCTGTGTTATCATGCTTAAATTCCGCACTTTACGCGACATCAAGAATGGTATTTTCTTTAGCAGAGAAGGGAGAGGCCCCAAAAGCCTTTTTGAAATTAAATAAAAAGGGTGCACCTGTGAATGCCATCCTAGCTGCGACATTTTTCTCCTATATTGCTGTTATTATGAACTATGTTTCACCAGATAAAGTCTTTATGTTTTTACTTAGCTCATGTAGTGCAATCACCTTAATTCTTTATTTGATTATTGCCTTTTCACAATTAAGAATGAGAAGAAAAATTGAACAGGAAAATCCGGAACTCTTAAAAGTGAAAATGTGGTTATTTCCATATTTAACGTATTTTACTATATTGGCTACAACTGCATTGCTTGTCTCTATGTTCTTTATTGACTCCATGCGTTCTCAAATATTTTTTACATGTATTATAGTGGCAATCGTCATGATATTCTACATGGTCACTCAAAAGAAAAAGCTCTCTAATCCTGAACATGAAGTGATTTTCCAAAAGGAAGAGTTAGATTTTGAACAACAATAACAAGGAGTGGTGAAAAGATGACAGTTCAGCAAAAAATGAAAACGCTAACACATTTTATTAACGGGGTGGAGGTAGCTGGCACAAGTGGACGATTTTCAGAAGTTTATAATCCATCTACAGGAGAGGTCATTGCACAGGTTCCATTAGCAACTAAAGAAGAGGTTAAGCAGGCGATCCAGCTAGCAAAGGCAGCATTCCCTGGATGGAAAAAAACAGCGATTGGTAAACGAGTAGAGGTATTACATCACTTCCGTCAATTATTGATTGAAAAACAGGATGAATTGATTGCCTTGATCTGTGAGGAAAGTGGAAAAACTATAGAAGATGCAAAGGGAGAAATTGTACGTGGTATTGAGTCTGTAGATATGGCGATAAGTGCTCCGCAAATGCTTAAGGGGGAATACTCGGTCAATGTAGGTGGTAATATTAATGCATTTTCCGCAAAGAGTCCGCTTGGGGTTGTTGCAACAATTGCTCCATTTAATTTCCCTGTAATGGTTCCACTTGCTATTACAAGTATGGCAGTTGCAGTAGGGAATGCCGTTATTTTAAAGCCATCGGAGAGGGTACCGATTTCAGCACTGTTTATAAGCAAGTTGTGGAAAGAGGCAGGCCTTCCAGATGGAATTTGGACAGTCGTCAATGGCGACAAGGAAGCGGTAAATGAACTTCTTGAAAATAAGGAGATACAAGCAATTTCATTTGTTGGTTCAACACCTGTTGCTGAATATATTTACCAAACAGGTACTAAGCATAATAAACGTGTAGCTGCATTTGGTGGCGGGAAGAACTTTATGATTGTAATGCCAGATGCCAACCTAGAACAAACAGCGAATGCATTTTTAGGGGCAGCCTATGGAGCAGCTTCTCAGCGCTGTATGGCTATTTCAGGCGCACTTGTTGTTGGAAAAGATACAGAGCAACGTTTTACTGATATCTTAAAAGAAAAAATTGCACAATTGAAAATAGGGCCATATACAGATCATGAGGTGGATTTTGGTCCAGTAATTACACAGCAATCAAAAGATGTCATTATTCGCTATATTGATGGTGCCATTGCTGAAGGTGCAAATCTAGTGATAGATGGTCGAAATCCCAAAATATGCGAAACATCAAAAGGCTTTTATCTTGGACCAACACTACTAAATAATGTAACACCAGATATGACAATCTTTAAGGAAGAGGTTTTTGGTCCTGCACGTATTGTAGTAGGTGTTCAAACATTACAGGAAGCCATTGATGTAATTAATAATCATGAACTGGGGAATGGAGTCACAATGTTTACGAATAATGGCTCAGCAGCCCGTAAATTCCAAGAAGAAATTGAGGTAGGGATGGTAGGGGTTAATGTCCCAATTCCAATTCCAGTAGGCTATCATAATTTCGGTGGATGGAAGCGTTCAAAATTTGGTGAAGGGCATATGTTTGGACCTGATCAAGCTCGTTTCTTTACAAAGGCAAAAACAATTTCTGAACGCTGGCCAGACGAAACGGAGAATACAACAAGTTCCTTTGCGTTTCCTAGTAATAACGATGTGAAGAGCTAAGCAAGTCACAATCATAGAAGGGGTGTTAATATGGCTGAGGTAAATCTTAAAAGTGATGTTTTAAAAAAGGATGAACAATATGTTTGGCATTCTATGAAACCCTATAATCCACAGGCTACTTATATAGTGGAAAAATCAGACGGTGCAAGAATCAAGGATACAGATGGTGTTGAATATATTGATGCGATGGCAGGGCTTTGGTGTGTGAATGTTGGCTACGGGCGAAAGGAATTAGCGGATGTTGCACATGAGCAGATGATGAAAAATCCATATGCACCTTTATCGCAAGGCCATTTACCAGCAGTGGAGCTAGCTGAAAAGATTAATGAATTACTGGGCGGAGATTATGTCATCTTCTTCTCCAACAGTGGCTCAGAGGCAAATGAAACTGCTTTTAAAATTGCACGCCAGTATCATCAGCAAAAGGGGCAAAGCTCTCGTTATAAAATTATTTCTCGCTATCGTGCCTATCATGGCAATTCCTTTGGCGCATTAGCTGCAACTGGGCAAGCAGAGCGAAAATATAAATATGAGCCATTATCACCTGGATTTGTACATGTAGCTCCCCCAGATCAATATCGTGAGTATGAATGCGACACTGTTGCCCCAACAGATTTGGCAAGTGTTAGGGCTGTTGATAAAACAATGACATGGGAGCTTAGTGATACGATTGCTGCCATGATTTTAGAGCCAATCATTACAGGGGGCGGGGTTATTATGCCTCCAGAAAATTATTTAATAGGCATTGAGGAAATTTGTAAAAAGCATGGAGCTTTAATGATTGTAGATGAAGTAATCTGTGGTTTTGGCCGAACAGGAAAGCCATTTGGATTTATGAATTATGGAGTCAAACCAGATATCATTACAATGGCAAAAGGAATAACAAGTGCTTATTTGCCCTTATCAGCAACAGCAGTAAAACGGGAAATTTATGAGGCATTTTCCGGTTCTAACGCATATGATTATTTCCGTCACGTTAATACATTTGGCGGTTCACCTGTAGCCTGTGCTGTAGCATTAAAGAATATTGAAATTTTTCAGCGGGAAATGTTGTTTGAGAGATCTAGTAAGATAGGAGCGGCAACCCTCCAAGCACTTCAACAGGCATTAAATAATCATCCAAATATTGGGGATATTCGCGGCAAAGGTCTATTAATTGGAATCGAATTAGTGGCAGATAAAGCAACTAAGGAGCCATTACCAGTGAGTCAAGTAAATGCAGTGATAGCTGCATGTAAAGAGCAGGGTGTTATTATTGGTAAAAATGGAGCCACTGTTGCTGGGTTTAATAATGTTTTAACGTTATCCCCGCCACTGAATATTGCTCAAGAAGATTTAACGAAAATAATTGAAGTGGTCATAGAAAATATTCATAAAATTTAACTTTATTCGGCAAATGTTTTTTGTATCGAAAGCGTAGCGGCAGATACAGATCTATAGGTGGTGAGCTGTCTTTTAAGTCTTTACTAAACTTAAAAGACAGCTCATTAATAAAGCATCAGAAAGGCAAGACGAATGATTAGTATGAACAAAAAGATTCCAGTCAAAACTAGTAAAAGTATAATTCTCTTTTTTAAAGTAGTATTCATAAAGTCATCACCTACTCCTCTGCTTTAAACATGTAACCGCTATAAGATTTATAGATAATCATTACAATACCCATTAGCATGAAATTTGATAGGAGTGAGCTTCCTCCATAGCTTAAAAATGGCAACGTCATACCTGTTACGGGTAAAAGTCCAATTGTCATACCAATGTTTTGCGTAATTTGGAAGGCCAATAAACTAGCAATGCCCGCTCCCATTAGCGTCATAAAAGGATCCTTTGCCTCTACTGTAACGAGGACAATGCGATAAATCACAAAGAATAAAAGAGCAATGATGAATGAAGCTCCAAGGAAACCTATTTCCTCAGCGATATTTGCAAAAATGAAATCTGTATGCTTTTCTACGACATAGACATTATTTTGCAAGTACCCCTTTCCTGTAAATCCTCCTGAGCCTATTGCTAAAAAGCCCTGTCTAGTTTGAAAAGATGAATCTGGATATTCATAAGGTTGCAGCCAGCCATAGATGCGTGAAATCTGATGTCCAGATAATTTACTTAGGACCGTTTCTGTAAAAAAATCATTAAATTTTACATAAAGAATAACCACAACGCTCATAATCGATACTGGTATAGCAGCAAAGATTATGAGCAGTTTTTTTTGAATACCTGAAAAGAAAAGCATTGGTATAATCATCGCCATATAAAGCATTGTCATGCCTGTGTCAGGCTCCTTATAAACAGCAAGTGTAGGCGGAATTGTAATGATAGCAATTATAAATAGGAGCCGCATATCTGTTAAAAAGGAAGGATTCTTATATTTTTCCTGATGCGCGACAATAACTTTGCTGACAACAATTAAAAACGCAAACTTTAAAAACTCTGATGGCTGGAATGAACCTAATATTGGAATCTGATACCAGCGTTTTGCCTCGTTAACCGTTCTAGCTATACTCTCCGGTGCTATAAATAATCCGAATGTCAATAACACCATGATGATATAAAAGGGCCAGCCAATCTTCTTTAGTTGTTCTATATCAAGTGTAGCTACCACAAACATCGTTACAAATCCGATAAGGTAGTAGAGTGATTGCTTGATGATAAAAGAGCTAGAATATTGTTCAAATACCGAACTGCTAGAGTGGACGAAGAGACAACTAATCATACCAAGTAACAGCAAGCAAATGACTAAACTTCTATCTAGTTTTTTGAACTGTAACACGCAAACACCTCCTATTTCCAAAACGCTACTATTAATACCAAACGTTAGGAAGGGATAGAAGGTTGCAAATGGAAATACAAGGAGCATTAAATACGATGTCTTTAATAAAATAATTTAATATTTTTTTTACAAATTATAGATACTTCACAACTCTTCGAACAATATTTACAAAAACATAACACTAGCTTTATATCTGGATACTATGATTATTGGTAAGAGCTGGAGAAGGAGCCAAGGATCATGCAATTTTTTCGTTACATAATGGTGAAGGACAAGCTACTTGTACTAATGATCGTTTGTGTGCTTTCAAATGTACTGCTAGGAATTTTTAGTGTGGATTATCTAAGGAAAATGTCCTGGCAAGCAAGTGAGAGCTATACACAAGGACTAGTACCTATTGGTTGGTTAAACGAGCTAGAGGAATCACAACGACAATTAGATTATTTAGTAGATGCAGCAGAACCGTATCAAGAAATGATTACCATACTCAATAGCATGGAGCAGCCTTTAGATCATTTAGTGAGACTAGAAGTCGATAAAAAGATGGATCATCAAATGAAGAAATACAAGACCTTACTTGCACAGCAGATGGAATTGATTGAAAGCTATAAGCAATTGAACCCAAAGGAACAACAGCAGTTTTATACATTGTCCTTTTTATCTGTAAGCCAGCAAAGCCATACACTACTAGAAGAAACTCAAAGCTATTTGGTGCAACGTGCTAAGGAACAGCAATTGGCCTACCAAAAGGATGTGCAATTTGGGTACTGGCTGCTTGGCGGGGTATGTTTATTTGTTGTATTGTTAGTTATTTTTATTGGCTTTATAGCTACAAAGGCTGTAAATGTACCAACTCGTCAATTGAAATCTTTATTAAAGCGTGCAGAGCAAGGCGATTTCACAGCAAATGCTAGCTATGTCGCACATGATGAACTAGGTGAGGTAGTGTTATCTTACAACCAAATGGTAAATGAGGTAAAAACGCTGCTTCATACCGTAACAAATAGCGCACATGAGGTGGAAGAAATGACTGGAAAACTCCAAGAATCGTCGGAACAGTCATCTACTACAACACATAAAATAGCAAAGGATGTACAGTCTATTTCAGCTTCAACAGCTGCCTCAACTACAAAATTGGCTTCCAATACAGCATCACTCGAGGAAGTACTGAATGGTGTACAAATTATTTTAGAAAAAGTACAGGTGGTAGAAAATTTTGCTCATAAAACTGCACGTGATGCAGAAAGCGGCACAGAAATTGTACAAGCAAATTTAACGCAAATACAGAACATTAAGCAGGCGGTCGAAAAATCAAATACAGCCATCTTTAATTTAGTTGAAAGAGCCTCTACTATTGACCAAATGGTGGAAGTAATTGAAAGGATTACTGCACAAACAAATCTTCTAGCTTTAAATGCATCAATAGAAGCTGCACGAGCAGGAGAGCATGGCAAAGGGTTTGCAGTAGTGGCAAATGAAGTTCGTAAGCTTGCAGAGCAGACGGTTCAATCAACACAAACGATTACATCCATTGTGCAGAATATCCATCTAGATTCAAGCTACGCCGTGCAAATGATGGAGGGTGTATTAGCCGCAACAGAGAAGGGTGTTCATGTAACGGGAAAAACAGCTACAAGCTTCGATCAAATCTTAGAAAAAGTACATACTATTAAGCCATATATTATGGAAGTATCGGCTACCGTTCAAGAGATTGCTAATCATACGAAAAAGGTTAGTGAGGATGCTGTTATGCTAACAACGTTTTCTGATACAAATGCTGCCTCGACCAAGCATGTAGCTACACTAACTTCAGATCAATTATCTGCTCAGCAGCAATTTCATAATTATATAAAAGAGTTGCGGAAAGTATCAAAAGTTTTACAAATTGCCGTGAAGCGATTTTCAATATAATAAGCAAGTGAACCTTTCTTTATTTAAATACAAAGTGAGGTTCTTTTTTTATGGCTCAATTTAATTATGAAATAAATGGATAAATGTCCTCTTCAAATATACATATGTATTTTATATATTTTTTCAGCACTATATTTTTAAGGGCTCATATACTGAAAATAAGAACTCGTTCGTAGTGTTTTGTAAAAATGGAAATATAAATGTTGTGTTTTTTATATGAACACATTATAATGAAATTCATTGAAAGTGTTATTAAATCAATGTTTATACACATTTAAATGTACTTTCCATAAGTACAATTGTTCATAGGTGGAGGTTTGGAGAAATGAAAAAGATAATTGTTACTGGAGCACTTGGCCAAATAGGTTCTGAGCTTGTAGAAAAACTTCGAAGTATTTATGGAGAGGACAATATCCTTGCTACAGATATTAGAAAGCTAGAACATACTAGGGGCCCATTTGAAATATTGGACGTGACAGATGGACAAAGAATGCATGATTTAGCAAAAGATTTTGGTGCAGACACAATGATGCATTTAGCAGCATTATTATCTGCAACTGCTGAAAGAAATCCATTGCTAGCATGGAATTTAAATATGGGTGGCTTAATGAATGCATTAGAGGTTTCACGCGAATTAAATCTACAATTTTTTACACCGAGCTCAATAGGTGCATTTGGTCCATCAACACCGAAGGACAATACGCCACAGGATACGTTACAGCGACCTACAACAATGTATGGTGTGAACAAAGTAGCTGGTGAACTTCTATGTGATTATTATTACAATCGCTTTGGCGTAGATACACGTGGTGTGCGATTCCCGGGATTAATTTCGTATGTAACGCCTCCAGGAGGTGGTACAACAGACTATGCTGTTGAGATTTTCTATGAAGCGATTGAACAAGGCAAGTACACTTCCTATATTCAAAAAGGCACCTATATGGATATGATGTATATGCCAGATGCTTTACAGGCAATAATTGATTTAATGGAAGCTGATAGCAAAAGCTTGATTCATCGCAATGCCTTTAATATTACAGCAATGAGCTTTGAGCCAGCCCAACTTGCAGCTGAAATTAAGAAGCATTTACCGCATTTCCGTATGGATTATAATGTAGATCCAGTACGTCAAGCGATTGCAGATAGCTGGCCAAATTCTTTAAATATAGAAGCTGCACAGAAAGAATGGAGCTTTAAAGCGGAGTATGACTTAGCAAAAATGACAGTTGATATGCTAGAAAAATTAAAAATCAAGTTGCAAACAAAAGCAATCTCATAAATAAATACAGCCCAAATGAAACAGATGACGATAATTTCGTTATCTGTTTTTAATATGCCTCAATATACCTGTTTTTTAGAAAAAGTTAACAATAAAAAGAAAATTATTGGAATATATAGCGTAATTTATAAATTTAAAATATAATAAAATTCAGAATATTAATAGTATTCGATTAAATATGACTAATAATATTCTATAGGGGGAAAAGTTTACGAGATGAAGGGATGGATGGTTTTATGATGCAAACGCCATTAGTGTTAACCAATTTTTTTAAGCGAGCAGAAAGTTATTTTGCTAGAAAGATGATAGTTTCTCGGACAGGTCCAGAAAAAATTCACCGCTTAACATATGGAGAGTGGGCTAAAAGAACACGCCGTTTAGCAGATGCACTAACAAAGCTGGGAATGAAAAGAGGAATGAAAATTGGCTCCTTTGCGTGGAATCAGCATCGCCATTTAGAGGCATATTTTGCAGTACCATGTTCAGGTGCAGTTTTACATATGGTGAATATTCGACTCTCAGAAGAGCATTTAATATATATTATTAATCATGCAGAAGATGAGATTTTAATGATTGATCAGGATCTTGTACCAATCATTGAAAACATTGCGCCAGAGCTTAAGACAGTGAAACATTTTATTATTATGACAGATGAGGATGTTTTACCTGAAACGACATTACCAAATGCATTATCCTATGAAGAGCTATTAGCAGCCGCCGATGAAAATTACCAATTCCCAGAGGATTTAGCTGAGGATTCACCTGCTGGTATGTGCTATACAAGTGCGACAACTGGAAATCCAAAGGGGGTTGTTTATTCCCATAGAGGTTTAGTATTACACAGTATAATGTTGAGTATGTCTGATTCCATGGGGATTGCTGAGCGAGATGTTGTAATGCCTATAGTACCGATGTTTCATGCAAATGCATGGGGTTTACCATTTGCAAGTGTTAATGTCGGCGCAACACAAGTATTACCAGGTCCGCATTTTACATCAGCCTTAATTTTAGATTTAGTGGAGCAGGAAAAAGTCACACTAACAGCTGGTGTTCCAACCATTTGGATTGGAGCATTACAGGAGCAGGAGAAGCGAGAACGGGATATTCGTTCATTACGTGCAATCTGTTGTGGTGGCTCAGCCTCACCAACTCGACTAATTCGTACATTTGAAGAAATCTATGGTATACCATATATTGTTGTGTATGGCATGACAGAAACAACACCAATCGTAGCATTATCGAATTATATGTCTTGGATGGAAGAGTGGCCAATTGACAAGCGAATTGAATCACGAGCTATGCAAGGAATGACAATGGCGGGCATTGAATCCAGTATTGTGAATGACAATGGAGAGGTACCATGGGACGGAGAGACGATGGGTGAGCTCCGCTTACGTGGTCCATGGATTTCTCATGAATATTATCGGGATGAACGTACGGCTGATGCGTATCGAGACGGCTGGCTATATACAGGAGACATTGCAGTACGAACAGAAGATGGCTTTATCAAAATAACGGATCGTACAAAGGATTTAATCAAGTCGGGTGGGGAATGGATTTCCTCAGTGGATTTAGAAAACGCGTTAATGACTCATGATGCCATTTTAGAAGCGGCAGTTATTGCGATTCCGCATGCCAAGTGGCAAGAACGACCTTTAGCTTGTGTTGTGTTGAAGGAAGGAAAGTCTGCAACAGAAGAGGAGCTACTGGCATTTTTAGAAAGCCAATTTGCAAAATGGTGGGTTCCAGATGATGTTGTATTTTTAGAGGAAATTCCAAAGACGTCTGTTGGGAAATTCCTAAAAGCCAAACTAAGAGATAATGTAGCAGAAATTTATCCGAAATTAAGTACACTTGTATAATAAGAAGAGCGATTCCGGCATTGGGAGTCGCTCTTTTGCTTACATTATTTATTCAGCATTTGGAATACTTGCTCTACGTCCTTATCGCCACGACCTGAGATATTAATAATAATACTTTCGTCAGGTGATAGAGTTGGTGCTAATTTTAGAGCATGTGCCACAGCATGAGAGCTTTCAAGTGCTGGTATAATCCCCTCAACCTTAGATAGCACCTGGAATGCTTCAAGCACTTCCTCGTTTGTCACAGTAACATATTCACCACGGCCAATTGTTTTTAAGTAGCTATGCTCAGGGCCTACTCCAGGATAATCTAATCCAGCGGCAATCGAATATGTCGGCAGTGGATTACCCTCTGCATCCTGCAATACTAAACATCTAAAACCGTGCAAATCACCTGGAGTCCCTTCATTCAATGTGGCAGCCTTATCGGGCTCAATACCGATGAGACGCACATCCTCATCTGAAATATACTCTGCAAACGCACCAATGGCATTACTACCACCACCTACACAGGCAAGTACAGCTGTTGGAAGCTTTCCTTCTTTTTCTAAAATTTGTTCACGGCTTTCACGACTAATAACTGATTGAAAATGTTTCACCATGGATGGGAATGGATGTGGTCCTACAGCTGAACCTAGTAAGTAGAAGGTAGTTTCATAGTTTTCTACTAAGTCAGCGAATGCCTCATCAACTGCATCTTTTAGTCGTCCTTGTCCCTTATCAACAGCGACTACTTTTGCACCAAGAAGCTCCATACGAAACACATTCAATGCTTGGCGTTTGGTATCCTCTAAGCCCATATAGATTGTGCAATCCATACCAAACATTGCACAAGCAGTCGCTGTTGCTACGCCATGTTGTCCAGCACCAGTTTCAGCAATAACGCGATTAGCACCCATACGTTTTGCTAGTAGAATCTGTCCTAAAACATTATTGATTTTATGTGAACCTGTATGGTTGAGATCCTCGCGCTTTAAATAAATTTTTGCGCCACCTAATTGCTTTGTTAAATTTTCTGCAAAATAAAGTGGAGATTTACGCCCAACATATTCACGGAAATAATAATCTAGCTCATTTTTAAAGTCTTCATCGTCTTTGAATTTCTGGAAGGTTTCATCTAAAATATTCAATACATTTTGAAGCTCATCAGGAACAAAGCTACCGCCAAATTCACCGAAATACCCATTTTTCTCTGCTACTTTACCCATCTCTCTCGACTCCTCTTTCTAATTTTTCCATAAAAAAAGTCACTTCAATCCTTCTGGTAAAAGGACGAGTAACCGTGGTGCCACCTTTATTCGCAAAAACTGCGCGCTTTCGTACTCCGGTAACGGGGAGTAAATTCGACCTCACATTTTAATGAGGCTGCTCCAAAGTCCATTCACAAGTATGTACTACTGATTTGCACCAGCCATCAGCTCTCTTTAAGTACTACTGCTTGCTACTACTCTTTTTCTTTGCAGTTATTATTGAAAAGAATTGTAGAATATTTTCAGAAAACTGTCAAGAGTATAAAAAAAGACGAATCTATTAAGACTCGTCTGTTAAATTAAATGATTAAAGTTTAAACGTTTATTCAATATATACATAATCGGTGCACCAACTGCTAAAACAACAAATTCACCAGCAGCAACAGTTAACCATGTCCAGAAGAACGGTAATTCTAAAGCTAAGTTCAGTTCAAAGGCGATGATGAACATTGTGCATGTAAATAAAAATGTATTGATGATTAAACGTGCCCAAATATTTTTAACAAATTTACAGATTAAAATAAACAGTCCTAGAGTAAGCATCGAGTGCCCTACACCAAATAATAAATCATAAATGCCTAATGGTGAAAAAAGATTGGAGATAAATACCCCAAGAATAATTCCAACGGCAAAGCGTGGATTAAAGGCCACAAGATGATTAAAAATTTCCGATACGCGGAACTGGACCTCTGTAAAGCCGAATGGTGCGACTAATAATGTAACAGCAATATAAAGTGCTGCAATAATACCACTTGCCGCTAAAAACTTTATTTTCATATTCATTTCTCCTTAGTTTTTTTGCGTGGGATGGTTACGAACCACGGTGTTTTTCACACAGTTAAATATTTTAGTATAGAAGGATAAATGAAGTCAAATGTCAGAAATATCTATTCTGTTATTGACAAATTAATTAATCAATAATATTGTTTTATTAATTGATTAATTAATCAATTAATAAAATTTTGGAGGTTATGCATGTTAAGAGTAGAGAATTTGGTTAAATGTTATCAAAATGGGGATGAATTGCTTTATGCGCTAAATTCAGTTTCGTTAGCTATTGAGGAGGGCGAATTCGTAGTAATTTTAGGCCCCTCTGGATCCGGTAAATCTACACTTCTAAATGTAATTTCAGGGCTGGAGACACCTGATTCAGGAAGCGTAATATATGGTGATTACGAGATTTGTGGATTAAATCAAAAGGAACTGACCATGTTTAGGCGAGACAAGACAGCTTTTATTTTTCAAGCATATCACTTACTCCCATTTTTAAATGTGGAAGCTAACATAAAGATGGGTGCGGATTTAAAAGGAAATCAAAATATCACTGAAATAATTGATGGTGTAGGACTACGTGGATTAGAACACCGTCTTCCTTATGAACTTTCAGGAGGACAACAGCAAAGAGTATCAATCGCACGTGCATTAGCAAAGAATCCTGATTTTTTATTCTGTGATGAACCAACCGGAGCATTGGATGAAGAAACAAGCAAACAAATCTTAACTTACTTAAAAGAGCTTCAAAACCAACTGAAATTTACAATTATTATGGTAACCCACAATGTTAGTATTGCTCAAATTGCATCGAAAGTAATTAAGATGACTAGTGGAAGAATAGTGGAAATAATTAACAATGTTCATCCGCGTAATGTGAACGAGATAAAATGGTAAAAGGGTGGGTGCACTAATGAAATTGAACAAACAATATCCGTTAGTATTAGTTGTTGTCTTTTCTATGTTTATTTGTTCATTACTAGTTTTTTATCTTCAAAACTTAAGTTCTGTAAAAAATGTTCTAGCAGGGCAAAATCAACAGGATTTTACGCTTATTCTACAGAAAGAAGGAATAATAGAAGATCTTTCAAGAGAATATTCTTTTACATATGAACCGCTAGCATACAAAGTTATTTATGAAGAAAATAATATATTTCGTGTAATGAAAAATACACGTAGCATAGATATTCCAATGTATTCTGAAGGTGTTGCACCTAACGAAATGAGTGAAATTGCGATAGATCAAAACTTTTCTAAGCAGAATGGTCTGACAGTAGGCGATTCAGTTGATATCGGCAATACCTCCTATTTCATTAGTGGCGTTTTTACTTTACCAGATGCAGTCACACCAGTAGTAGCGGATAATGGAATAACTTATAAATCAACTAATCAGGCATTTATATTATGTAGTGAAGATCTGTACTCAACATGGGATGAACAAGAAAGAATAAGTTATTCTGGTCGATTTTCTGAGCATTTGTCAGAGAAGCAAAAGCAAATTTTTCTAGAAAAAATGCTTATGAACACAAGTGTAAAGTCAATAGTTAATAAAGAGGATAACCCTCAAATACTTTCTTCATTAATTGCAAAAGAAAAAATGTTTAAAGTCTGTCTTATAAGCGCCCTATGCTTCCTGATATTAACCATAGTAATACTACTTACTACATCCATAATCCAAAATATAAATGAAACAAAATCTGATATGGGTGTTTTTAAAGCACTTGGCTATACTACCGTACAGATTGCTAAAAAATATCTTGTAGTAGGCGTATTTGTATTGATAGGTGGAATAATAGGATATTTAACTTCCTATATAATCAGCCCACTATTTATTAATCGAATCAATTCTACATTCCTTGTACCTAATGTTTTACAAAAATTCGATACTGTACAGTTCATTCTATTTACAATAATCCCAGCGCTGTTTTTCTCTATACTAGCGTTTGGAATTGCCGTATTTACCTTACGGAAGCCACCATTAGAAATGATTCATAATGCAGAGTCAGTAAAATTAAATATTTTTGTTAAGCGAAGGCAAAAAATTAGAAAAACTATACCTTTTAAAAAAATAGTATTTAAATCAATTATTGCTAATAACATTTTATTAGTTTTATTGGCATTGCTCACAGGCTTTATGGCTAGTGCAAATTTACAAATTGCTTTTTCTTTGCAAGCAATGGCTGATAAGGTATCTTCATTAACACTTAAGGGAGTCGAGTATGAAAGTAATGTTCGGTATAATGAGGCTAAGGCAATGGAATCTTTGTACTCAGGAATACCTTATTATACGGTAGATTGTAGATTTGAATTTCCGAACGGTAATGTATTGAACAATGGACAATTTATGACATTATCTAATAGTTCGTCTCTGTTTAAGCTCTATAGTATTCAAAAACAGGACAACATAGATATTTCAAAGCAAGAAGGAATTGTTGTCAATGATTGGATGCGTAAGAAATATGATTTGTCAATTGGGGATACAGTAAAGATATATATAAATAATGATGCTTATCAACTACCTATAGCCGCTATTGAGCAATCAGTGTATGGAGAAATAGTTTATAGTAATATTGAAATTGCGAACAAGTATGGCATCTTAGAAAAAGAAGAATATAATGGTGTATTTACGGATGACAATGTAGAGTTTGACAACAAACAGCATATATTTGTTTCAAAACAAGAAGATATAATCGATTCAAGCTCTCAGCAAAAAGGAACGTATGTGGCTTTATCATTTTTATTTATCATAATTGGCTTAGCTTTAAGCATTTTAACAATTAGTATTGTTGTAAAGGTTATTATTTCCTCTAATCGAAAATATTTTGCATTGATGAAAGCTTTTGGCTATACGGATTCTGAATGCAATCGAATCGTCTTGTCAGGATTTCGTATAATCGCATACATTGGATTTATTATTGGAACAATTTATGCGATTATTTTGTCTAAATTTTTGTTTGATGCACTAGCTAAATCTTCTACAATGGCAATACCGATGACACCAGATGTTAAGGTGATAGTACTCTCCCTTGCAATCTTTGCTGTTTCATACGAGGTCATTATGTTAATCTATAAAAAAGGCTTCAATGCTGTATCAGTGCAGGAGGTTATGATGAAATGAATAAACGCCGCGAACAGAAGGAAGTTAGACGAGAGCAAATTCTAAACGCGGGCTTGGATTTGTTTATAAGAAATGGTTACCATGGAACTACAACGAAAGAGATCGCAGACATATTTGGAATTAGCCAAGGATTGCTGTTTCATTATTTCGGCTCTAAAGAAGAGGTATACCTTGAACTATTAGAACGAGCTAAAACAAGTATGTCTGATATTCATATTTCAGAAGAGGAATTAGAGCATCCTTTAGAGCATTTAAATACGATGATTACGATGATACTGGATTCTTTTAAAACTTATCCGTTATCAGCAAAATTATTTATGTTAGTTGGACAAGCACAGATAGCAAGTAACTTACCAGAGGCAGTTCAACAAGTATCAAAGGATATCGCTGCCTCTAAGGAATTTGAAAATTTAGTTAATGTAGGCCAAGCTAAAGGGGTAATACGAGAGGGAGATCCTAAAGCGCTCGCAGGTTGTTTTTATTCTGCAATTCAAGGTGTTGCGCAAACTTATGTTTGTTTCCCTGATATCCCTTTACCACAAAGTAGCTGGTTAGTAGATATTTTGAAAAAGTAAAACGATAAAATAAGCCTGACATTTCTTTTGAAAATGTCAGGTTTTTTGATGTATAATTTAAAATCAAATGTCAGAAAAATAAAAGTTTTTTTACTTTAGTGATGTTCATTAAATAACTTCGCAAAATTGTCATAAAAAATTTTATTATGTTAGAAAAAGAAATCACTTTAGGAAAACAGCGTAGTTTAGCGGTTTAAAGCGACAAATTAAATGAAAAACTAAAATATTTCGTCAAATCTAAAAGTCAGAACATTCATAATGTTGTTGACGTACCCTAATAATCACGATAATATAGCGATACGTTCACACTTTGTTTGAGTGAAGTGTGATAGATATCTGAAAAATAGTCGGGGGGATTATTTGTGAAGGGCAATTTAAAAAAGCTTTCGTTCCTATTATTTGGGTTAGTATTGTTACTTGCTGCTTGTGGTAGCGGTGGTTCTAGTTCATCTGATTCAAAGGGAGACGAGAAAAATAATGCAAGTGAGAGCAGCAAGGAAGCAGAAAAAACATATAAAATTGGGATTACTCAAATAGTGGAGCATCCATCTTTAAATGCTGCAACTGACGGCTTTAAAAAAGCAATTGATGACGCGGGCTTAAAAGTGGAATATGATTCACAAATCGCACAAGGTGATAACAGCCTAAACACAACAATAGCTAACAATCTAGTGAGCGCAAACGTAGATTTAATCTTCGCTAACTCAACACCGTCTGCACAAGCTGCAGCAACAGCAACTAGCGATATTCCTATTATCTTTACTTCTGTTACAGACGCAATCGGTGCCCAATTAATCGAATCAATGGAGAAACCGGGGAAAAATATTACAGGTACGATCGATTTACATCCTGAAACGATTTCTAAAACTGTAGCATTCTTAAAAGAGCTTGGAGCTAAAAACGTTGGTATGGTCTACAATGCTGGTGAGCAAAACTCAGTAGCACAAGTAAAAGAAGTGAAAAAAGTTATGGGCGAGCAAGGTCTAACAGTTGTTGAAGCATCTGCGGCAACTTCTGCAGAGGTAAAACAAGCAACGGAATCATTAATTGGTAAAGCAGATGCTTTCTATATTATTACTGATAATACAGTAGTTTCTGCATTAGAATCTGTCATTGACGTAGCGAATGCAAATAAATTACCACTTGTTGTAGGAGAGCTTGATTCTGTTGCTCGTGGCGGCTTAGCAGCATACGGATTTGAGTATTTCGATATTGGCTATGAGGCAGGGCAAATGGCTGTAAAAATTCTAAAAGGCGAAGCAACACCAGCAGATACACCAGCACAATACCCACAAAACTTAAAACTATTAATCAATAAAAAAGTGGCAGATGATTTAGGAATCGACATTAAGGATTCTTGGGGAGCAGAACTTTTAGAAAAGTAATGTCCAAAGTGGCATTATATTGGGGTTAAGCGGGGGAGGATTGTCCCCGCTTTCTCTTCATTTTATACGATAATTTTAGGAGATGATTCGACGATGTTTACAGCATTATTTGGCTCAGTGGAGCAAGGAATCATCTATGCAATTATGGCACTTGGTGTGTACTTAACATTCCGTGTGTTAGATTTTCCGGATTTAACGGTTGATGGAAGCTTTGTAACAGGGGCGGCTACAGCAGCAACGATGATACTGCTTGGTTATCACCCAATCTTAGCGACTGTAGTGGCAATTGTTGCTGGATTTATTGCAGGATGTATGACTGGAATTCTTCACACAAAGGGGAAAATTAACCCGTTATTATCGGGTATTTTGATGATGATTGCTTTATATTCTATTAACCTACGTATTATGGGGTTAACTGCAGAAAATACGATAGGTCGTCCGAATATTCCATTATTGAACTCAGAAACGTTATTTTCAAAGTTTCAGACATTTTGGAGTAACTTAGGCATCGATGCTGCATTAAATAACCTATTAAAAGGCATGGGCATTCAGCAAGTTCCAGCAACATGGGGCACGCTAATTGTCGTTTTAATCATCACGATTTTAATTAAGTTAATTGCAGACTGGTTCTTAAAGACAGAAGTCGGACTGGCTATCCGAGCAACTGGTGATAATAAGCGAATGATTCGCAGCTTCTCAGCAAATACAGATACACTTATTATTCTAGGGCTAGGGCTTTCTAATGCACTTGTCGCATTTTCTGGAGCTTTAATCGCACAGTATTCGAAGTTCTCAGATGTAAGTATGGGAATTGGTATGATTGTGATTGGTCTAGCATCCGTTATTATTGGTGAGGCCATCTTTGGTACTAAAACAATTATGCGTACGACATTTGCTGTTATCGCAGGGGCAATTATTTATCGTATTATTTTAGCTCTAGCATTACGTGTAGATTTCTTAGATTCAGGAGATATGAAATTAATCACAGCCATTATCGTTATTCTAGCGCTAATCTTACCTCAATTTATCAATAAGAGGAAGGAGCGCAAGCGTAAGGTTAAACGGGCAGCAGAGCGTTCACAAGTAAAGACTGTTGAGCAGGGAGGGAAAGGTCTTGCTTAAGCTAAACGGTATCAATAAAATTTTTAATGAAGGTACACCTGATGAAAAAATTGCGCTTGCTGAAATTAATTTGCATTTAAAGCCAGGTGATTTCGTGACAATTATCGGTAGTAACGGTGCTGGTAAATCTACGATGATGAATATGATTTCAGGTGCTTTAACGCCTGATTTTGGCTCGGTGTTAATTGATGGAAATGAGGTGACGACATTACCTGAATATAAACGCTCTCACTATATCGGCCGCGTATTCCAGGATCCAATGGCAGGTACAGCGCCAACGATGACGATTGAAGAAAACTTAGCATTAGCTTATTCACGAAATAAAGGTAGAGGGATACGCATCGGTGTTGATAAAAAGCGTCGAGAGTTTTTTAAAGAATCATTAGAGATGCTTGGATTAAATCTTGAAAATCGTCTATCAGCGAAGGTTGGCTTATTGTCAGGCGGGGAACGTCAAGCTTTGTCACTTTTAATGGCAACATTTACAAAGCCATCTATTCTATTGCTTGATGAGCATACGGCAGCACTTGACCCTTCTCGTGCAGAGTTAATCACTCGCATTACAAAGTATTTAGTTGAAAAGGATAACTTAACAACATTAATGGTTACTCACAATATGCAGCAAGCATTAGATTTAGGAAACCGTCTAATTATGATGGATAAGGGCCAAATTATTTTAGAGGTTGGCGAGGATCGCAAGCACGAATTGACGATTCCAGATTTAATGGCAGAATTCGAACGTATCCGCGGAGAGAAAATGAATTCAGATCGTGCTTTATTAGGGTAATCCAAACGCTCATACATAGGTATGGGCGTTTTTTAAGTTGGGAGATAAATTTCAGAAGGTTTACATTATAATCTAGCTAAGGAGGTGAAAAAATGCTATTGAAAATGAGAGAAGTATCATCGAAGCAACAGATGTTAGAGATGATCAATCGAAGGTTATCGAAATCTCACGCTAAGTATGATTATTTTCAAGAAATGCTAAGAAGAACTAAGGCAGGGTATGCAGGTGAAAAAAGAGTTGATCAGGAATGGAAGGAGATCTATTTACAGCAAGCGTATTATTTATTACATGATGTGGAGTTTAAAGCGAAGGGTGGATCATGATACATTATTAATGACACAGTATTTTATCTTAGTATTGGAGATCAAAAATATTTCCGGTCGTGTTGATTTCATGGCTGAAAACCACCAGTTCATAAGAGTTACTTCTGATGGAAGAGTAGATGGGTTTCGCAATCCGTTAGATCAGGTAAAGCGACATGTTAGATTTATGTCTAGAATGCTTCACATGAGAGGGCATCATATACCAATAGCGTGTTTTGTTATTTCTGCAAATCCAAATATGATTATGTCTCCTCGTTTTGCGACTCAGCCAATTCTCCATGTAAGTGGCTTGGCTGAGAGGGTTGAGCAATTATACAGGAAGCATCGACAAGTTTGTATAAGTGAAGCTGATTTAATTGAGCTCTCAGAACATCTGCTGCAAATGCATAAGCCAACCCGATGGATTCCAGATATTCAGCTAGATGAACTAAAGAAAGGGGCCTTGTGTTCACAATGTAATCATACTTTATGCTATATACATGGGAAATGGCGCTGTAGTAATTGCAATATAATCGATAATCAATCGATGCTTGTTGCATTGCATGATTTTCGATTAATGATGGGTAACCATATTTCAAATGCTCAATTTCGTGATTTTTTTGATATTAACTCAGAGAAAGCAGTTTATTATTTATTGAAAAAATTAAAATTTGAAGCATTTGGTGAAAATAAGAGTAGAAAATATATCATTCCATCAACATTGTTAGATTAAAATGTTAGCGACAAAACTATCGAGCGGTCAGATAGTGTCGTTTAAGTTGGGGGATAATGCGCTGAAAAGTCTCGATAAACACCAGAAAAGTTTCGATAAACCTCAAACTTGTTTCGATAAAGCCCTAACTTATTTCTATTAACCTTCTTTTGTCCCTACAAAAAAGCCACACTTTCATAAGAAGTGTGACTCATTGTTTTAGACGAGTAAGCCGAAGAGCTGAATGTCGTTATTTACCTCTTTATATTTAAAGCCAAACTCATTCATACGTGCTAATAAACCTTCATATTCGTCACGATTGCCAAGTTCGATACCGACTAAGGCAGGACCACTCTCTTTGTTGTTTTTCTTTGTATATTCAAATGTCGTAATATCATCATTTGGCCCTAATACACTTGTAAGGAACTGGCGAAGTGCCCCTGCACGTTGAGGGAAGCTTACAATGAAGTAATAAAGTAAGCCCTCGTGAATTAAAGATTTTTCTTTAATCTCCTGCATGCGTCCAATGTCATTGTTGCCACCGCTAATGATGACAACCACTGATTTCCCTTTAATTTCTTCCTTATAAGAATCGAGTGCAGCAACAGATAATGCACCAGCAGGCTCTGCAATAATGGCATGCTTATTATAAAGGTCTAGAATTGTTGTACATACTTTTCCTTCAGGTACTAGAACAATGTCATCTAAATAGCGGCGACAAACATCATAGGTATGATGACCGACGCATTTGACTGCAGCACCATCAACAAACTTATCAATCCAGTCAAGTGACACTGCACCGCCCTCTGCAAATGCAGCTTTCATACTGCCCGCACCAGCAGGCTCTACACCGATGATTTTACTTGTTGGGGAAAGGTTTTTAATATAGGCAGAAACACCAGACATTAATCCTCCGCCACCAACACTACCAAACACGTAGTCAATAGGTTCCTCTATATCATTCATAATTTCAACAGCAACAGTTCCTTGACCAGCGATTACATCAAAATCATCAAATGGGTGAATGAAAATTTTACCATGTTCTTCACAGTAGTCTAATGCACTTTCAGCAGAATCATCAAAAGTATCACCAGCTAAAATAATTTCCACATATTCTCGACCAAACATACGCACTTGGTCAATCTTTTGCTTAGGAGTAGTTTGAGGCATAAAGATACTTGCATGAATTTTTAATTGCGCACAGGCATAAGCGACACCTTGTGCATGATTACCTGCACTTGCACAAACAACTCCAGCTGAGCGAGCCTCTTCTTCAATCTTTTTAATTTTATAATAGGCACCACGAAGCTTAAATGAGCGTACATGCTGTAAATCTTCGCGTTTGAAATAAATATTAGCTCCGTATTTCTCGGATAAATAGTCGTTTTTCTGTAGCGGTGTGTGCACGACTACATCTTTTAAAAAATGATGTGCAATTAAGACATTTTCAACTTGCACGGTTCTAGTATCAGCAACTTCCATAGTCTTCATCCTCCGTTTTACGTATAAAACATTTATCTATGATAGCATATTTTATTAGAAATTTGCTATTAATTTTTAGTAAATTCTAAATTTTCGGTGTCTATTTTGTGTTTATAAGAATAATGAAACATATTCGAGAAAAAACAATGCTTATCGAGCTTCAAGTAACCGCCAATATTCAAAAAAATTTCCTCATAACCAAAATGGTCAAGCATATACTAGACTAGCTTAGGACTAGTAGGAGGGTATGTAATTGGAAATCATTCAAGGGATTCTATCTACATACATTCAATTTTTCGATTGGGACATGTGGAGGGAAGTTTTAACAGACCCAGTGTCTTGGGGATTAATATCAACACTAATTGTTATCGAGGGTTTACTATCAGCAGATAATGCACTTGTATTGGCAGTACTAGTAAAGCATTTACCAACCAAGCAACGAAAACGAGCGCTAATGTATGGTATGTTGGGTGCCTACTTTTTTCGCTTCCTGTTTATAGGCATCGGTGTATACTTAGTAGAATTTTGGTTTATAAAATTACTAGGTGCCTTGTATTTAGGATG
Organism: Lysinibacillus sp. UBA6686; assembly: GCF_002455205.1. Lineage (NCBI taxonomy): Bacteria > Bacillati > Bacillota > Bacilli > Caryophanales > Bacillaceae > Lysinibacillus > Lysinibacillus sp. UBA6686. The sequence goes on from NZ_DKJS01000007.1 coordinate 24,657, forward strand.
GCTGTGTGTCGCGCATTTCTTACAAATAGGGGAAGAGGATAGTGTCAAGGAAGTAAAAAAAACAGGCTTGATGGTTCGACTGTTTGGGACGTTTTGGGCAACCGTTATCTCAGTAGAATTAATGGATATTGCTTTTTCGGTTGATGCCATATTTGCTGCATTTGCGATATCCAATCAAATATGGATATTACTGGTCGGTGGAATGCTAGGTATTTTAATGATGAGAACCATTGCAGGCCTATTTCTAATCATTATTGAAAAGATACCTGAACTTGAGACGACAGCCTTTATCATCATTGGCATTATTGCGCTGAAAATGCTAGTAAGTATTGTTGGTGTTCATGTTCCGCATTATATGTTTTTTGTAGTTCTCATTATTGTGTTTACATTTACTTTCATTATTCATTTTTTGAAAAAATTAAGAGTTGCTTAACAAAAAGGTTCTGCTCTCAAAAAGAGAGCAGAACCTTTGTTTAATCACTTAGCATAATGATCAGGATTTACAATATAGAATTTTTCAATATTTAGCCAGCTTTCGCTCATTGGCTCCCCGTCATCAATGCGTTTTTCCGTTTCCTGCATCATCCAAGCAGTTTGCGAGGCATGTGCCTGTAAAGCTTTCACTTTGTCCATCTTCATTTCACGAATATCATAGACAACATGGGGCTCTCCATTTTTCTCAATTGTATCATTCGCAAATGCACAGCCAAACACTTGGGGACGCTCAGCTTTAGGCATACGGCGAACAGCCTCAACTACTGCACGAGCAGTGGCCTCATGATCAGGATGCACAGCAAAGCCAGGTAGGAAAGTAATGATGAGCGAAGGCGTTAACTCTTCGATTAACCCTTCCACCAGCTTTACCATTTTTTCATCGTCTTCAAACTCAATTGTTTTATCACGGAAACCAAGCATACGTAGATCCTGAATACCCATAGCTTCAGCAGCAGCAATAAGCTCCTTACGGCGAATTTCAGGTAAGGATTCACGTGTAGCAAAAGGTGGATTTCCTAAATTACGCCCCATTTCACCTAATGTTAGACATGCATATGTAACAGGTGTATTCATCTTCTTTGTATAGTAGGCGATAGTCCCAGCAACTGAAAAAGCCTCATCATCTGGGTGAGGGTAAACAATTAAAATATGACGTTGTGGTTGTAAATTCAAATAGTCGTCCCCCTTAATAAGAAAATGGCGTTTCACTAATTTCAAGCGCAATCGCCAATTTTCCAGAGTAGTCTAATCCAGCCATTAATAAACGGCCTAAATCATCTAATTCATAATGTGTGATGCCTTGTGCATAGACCCAGCCATGTGCCATTTTTAAGCCGACACGATGGGGTGAATCATCTACTACTTTCGCTAGCTCGTAATTAATCCTTGCATTGCGAATAAAGGCGCCTGCATTAAAAAATTTTTCATCAAAGTGTGCTGCATAAGAACCGTTCGTTGTCTCAAGATGAATATAAACGTCTTTGTTGGCGAAAGAATTCAATAATTCTTGTAACGTCTCTACATGTACTTCTTGCATCTTAACACTCCTCTCGATTATTTCTAATTTAAGTATAGTAAAAAAAATTCACAAAGGGAAATTGAATGCCCTTTAGATGATAAATTAATCATTTGGTTAAAATAAACAGATATCTATAAATCTATGACACATCCATAAGCAATATTCTTGAAAAAATTATAGTAATGTATCAATATAAGAGTGTGAAAGCAATTTTGTACAAAATGTGTCGTTTTGTATAGTAAATGATTTCACAGCTAATAAGATATTGCAACCATGGCTCTTTCTGTTATGGAGTATAGATAACCATTTGTGTTGAAGGGAGAAATTACTAGGAACTATAACGAATTCTATCTTGGTACAATAGATGACGTTCCTTCAATGTGGACTGGTTACGGACTTGAAAAGGAAAGAAGACTGAAAGCTAATTATCATAGTATAGTAAAAAAGCCGCAATTCTCATTTTAATAGAGAATCGCGGCTTTTTAAAAGTAGCTGAAGAATTCGAAATATGTATCTTTAATATCTGTTAAGCTTTCGTTCAATCGAATCTAAGCGATTGTTAACATTCTGTAATTGTTTACACATTTGCCTAAACTGTAAATTTTGATCCTGTGCCTTTGATGTATTTTCTTGTGCTAATTTTTCTTCCTCCTGCAATGCTAATATATCTGCGAGGGTTGATAATGAATAACCAAGTGTTAATACAATGGAAGCAATTACTTCAACTTTAGAGGAGGTTATTTCTCCAGCTAATAAACCAGATTGATCATTCGTTCCATCATGTTTATGCTTTTTCATTTTTCTCCCTCCCGTATACAGCTAATATATGGTGAAGAAAGAAGTAGCGTATCTTGTCCATCACTTTTCACATTGAGAGCAAAAAGTCCCTTATTAAGAATTTGTAATTTTCTAATAATTATATTGATTTTTCTAGAAGAATAGAGCATTATAGTAGGAATAAACCTGTTTTAAGGGGGAATTGTTGTGAATAAGGGCTATAAATATTGTAAAGAATCTAGAGTTATGCGTACAAGTCGAGTGTTTCCAAACGACGTTAACAATCATAATACTCTATTTGGTGGTCGTTTAATGAGTGATATTGACCAAGTGGCCTCCATTTCTGCTGCAAAGCATAGTCGTAGAGACTGTGTAACAGCCTCAACGGATTCGGTTGACTTCCTTCATCCAATTCGCCCAACGGATTCTGTCTATTTTGAATCCTATGTAACATGGACAGGAACGTCTTCTATGGAGGTTTTCGTAAAGGTTATTTCTGAAAATTTAAAAACGGGTGAACGGAAGGTTGCAGCGACAGCATTATTAACATTTGTAGCGTTAGATGAAAATAATAAGCCTGCACCGGTGCCTCGCGTTATTCCTGAAACGGTTGAGGAGACAAAGCTACATGAAACAGCCGCAGAACGAGCAAAGGCACGCGCAGAGCGGAAAAAGGAAAGTAAGGCGTTGGCTCAGTTTATTTCAATGAATGACCCATGGGATTATCGTCTCGAAATGATGGAAAACTATTATATGTGAAAAAAGGCATCCGAGTAGTAATGCTAATCGGATGCTTTTTCATTTTTATAGCTCTGTCACTGTTACTTCAGGTGCACCAAAACGTGATTTTGCACCGTGCATTACTGGTCCAACGTAATCATTTAAAGCCCATCCATGAGCAATTGCAGCAGATACAAACTCTTTTGCTTCTATAACTGCTTCTTTCACAGAAAGACCGTTTGCAAGATTTGCGGTTACTGAGGCTGCAAATGTACAGCCTGCGCCATGGTTATAAGTAGAAGCTACTTTTTCAGATTCTAGTAAATAGAACTTCTCACCATCAAAGAATAAATCTGTTGCTTTTTCTGTTGCTAGCGCTTTTCCACCTTTTATGACAACAGCCTTAGCACCAAGCTCATGAATTTTACGAGCTGCTGTTTTCATTTCTTCTATCGTTTTTGGTGTACCTGTTCTAGCTAATTGTCCTGCCTCAAATAGGTTTGGTGTTGTGACGGCAGCTAGTGGCAATAGATATTGAATCATAGCGTCTGTGTTGCCAGGGTTCAATACCTCATCTTCGCCTTTACAGACCATGACAGGATCAATGACAACATTGGATGTACCCGATTTTGCGATAGCATCTCCTGCAACCCGAATAATTTCCTCAGTTGAAAGCATCCCTGTTTTGATGGCATCAATGCCTGTTGAAAGGGCTGTATCAATTTGTTTTTGCAGAAGCTCTGTTGGCAATGGTGTGACATTATGTGTCCAACCATTTGGATCCATCGTAACAATTACCGTTAGTGCCACCATCCCATATGTTCCATGTTCCTGAAATGTTTTCAAGTCAGCTTGCATTCCTGCGCCACCTGAAGTATCTGAACCAGCAATGGTTAAAGTTTTTTTTAGAGTCATGTGAAAGATCTCCTTTATAATTGAGAGTATTAAAATTACCATCTAGTATAGTCTGATTCTGATTCTATAAAAATAGCCAGAATGCTATATTTTTACAAGGTCAGTTTGAATTGATACTTGAATTCAACATTATTTTTTTGTACCGTGAAAGAAGAGAAAGGGGCTTTTAGACGATGAAACAAGTATTCCCGAATGATTGGCAAGCAATACTAGCAGAAGAAATGGAAAAAGCATACTATAAAAAGTTACGACAATTTGTAGCACATGAATATTCAACACAAACCATTTATCCACCTATGAATGATGTCATGAATGCCTTTACTACAACAGCTTATTGTGATGTGAAGGTCGTCATATTAGGTCAAGATCCTTATCATGGTCCGAATCAAGCACATGGGTTGAGTTTCTCAGTAAAGCCAGGAGTTCCGCACCCACCAAGTCTACGTAATATGCTACAAGAATTACAGGATGATGTGGGTTGTCCGATTCCCCAACATGGCACATTAACGAAATGGGCTCAACAGGGGGTCATGCTATTGAACACAGTTTTAACTGTGCGTGCAGGTCAAGCAAACTCCCATAAAGAACAAGGGTGGGAGCAATTTACCGATGCTGTAATTGATAAATTGGCAGCAAGAAATGAGCCTATTATTTTTGTTTTATGGGGCAAGCCAGCACAACGGAAAAAACCATTAATCCGTAAATATTCAACACCACATGTCATTTTGGAGGCACCTCATCCAAGTCCACTTAGTGCCTATAGAGGCTTTTTTGGTAGTAAACCATATTCTAAAATTAATGCACAGTTACTAGAATGGGGAGAGCAGCCTATTGATTGGTGTCTAGAATAGATTCGTTTACTTTATACACTATTAGTTTCGTGATACAGTTATTAATGGAAGAAAGTGAGGGGCAACGATGAAGGTTAATTGTTTCAAATGTCAACATTTTAAAGTAACATGGGACCCGCAGACGCCACGTGCATGTTCAGCATATGGCTTTAAAACAAAGCAAATACCATCCGTTGTCGTAAAACAATCCTCTGGTATGGACTGTTTAAAATTCGTACCGAAAGCAGAAAGTGGGAGAATGCAATGATTTCTTATCAAGCCGTTATTCAACAACTTGAAAAACAATTATCAGGTGTGAAGAATGCTGGAAATGAACAACAAATTCGCGAAGCCTTAACTGCGATTCGGGCATTATGTGATGTAGTTTTAGACTCGCCGGATGGAATATCAAAAGCACAGTCGAAGCATATACCACAAATGCTAGTTTCAGAGCCAAAGCCAACAAGTTTATACACAGCAAAAATTGAAGAAGAAGACGGAGCAAATGGTGATTCAATTTTTGACTTTTAACCATTATTAAAGGTAGGGAGAATGACATGAAAAAATTTATCGTAACAGGTGCACTTCATGGCTTTTTAGCGGTAGCATTTGGTGCATTTGGTGCACATGCGTTAAAGGACGTTTTAGATGATTATGGTCGTGGTATTTGGGAAACAGCCGTACAATATCAAATGTTTCATGCGACAGGCTTGCTTGTTATTGGTCTATTAATGAGCTCCAAATTATTAGGAGAAGTAAAGCAATTAAATTTAGCTGGTATTTTCTTTAACCTCGGTATTGTCTTCTTTTCAGGTAGTTTATATATATTAGCCATCAGCGGCATTAAAGTATTAGGTGCCATTACTCCAATTGGCGGTGTATTATTTTTAGCAGGCTGGGTGCTAATTATCCTATCTGCTCTTAAGCATGCTCGATAAAGGCAATAATTAATAACTTCACAATTATAAACTAAATATTTTACTCCTTCGCATTTTTTGTGAGGGGGTTTTTATCTTTAAGTAAGTTATAGTAACTATTGAAAGCTCAAAAAATTATTCTATCAATCTTCACTTTAATTCCTATTGTTTTTGTAAGGATTTATAGTACACTGTTATTACCAAAAGAGTTCGAGCTTGAGAAAGTGAGGTTTTGTAAAATATGGAGAAACTATTTACTTTACTAGATCATAATTTTGATGAAATGGTGGCCATTCGTCGACATTTACATGAATACCCGGAATTATCCTTTGAAGAGGTGGAAACACCAGCATATATAGCAGCCTTTCATCGTGCATTAGGGCATGATGTTCGGGAGCAGGTAGGAGAACGCGGTGTGGTTGCAACATTACGTGGGGGAAAGCCTGGTAAGACGGTGGCATTACGAGCTGATTTCGATGCATTGGCTATCCAAGAAGAAAATGAGATTCCTTATAGATCGAAAATAGATGGTAAAATGCATGCCTGTGGTCATGATGGTCATACAGCAACATTATTAGGTCTTGCTAAGGCACTAAATGCAATTAAAGGTGAGATTACAGGGAGTGTAGTCTTTATTCATCAGCATGCAGAAGAGATTGCCCCAGGTGGAGCAAAGCCTATGATAGAGGATGGCTGCTTAGATGGAGTAGATGTTATTTTCGGTACACATTTATGGGCACCCACACCAATAGGAGATTTGTTGGTAAGAGATGGAGCAATTATGGCAGCGGCTGATAAAGTGGAAATTACGATTCAAGGTAAAGGTGGTCATGGGGCAGAACCACATCATTCGATTGATGCAGTTGTGCTTGGGTCACAATTTGTTGTAAATGCGCAGCAGCTTATTTCCCGTCGAATAGATCCATTAAAATCGGCTGTGTTAACGCTTGGCCATTTTGAGGCAATAAATCCTTTCAATGTGATTGCTGATCGAGTGGTACTAGCAGGAACAGTCCGTACATTTGATGAGCAGGTGCGTCAGCAGATGGAGGATGAGCTTGAGTCTGTATTAAAGGCAACTTGCCAACCTTTTGGGGCGAGCTATAACTATCGTTATACAAGAGGTTATCCACCTGTGTATAATCATGTAGAGGACACAGCATTTATTGCACAGCTTGCGGATGATGTACCAGGTGTAGAAAATGTTATAACATGTCCACCGTTTATGATTGGTGAAGATTTTGGCTATTATCTAGAAAAGGTGCCAGGTACATTTTTCTTTACAGGTGCTAAAAAGCCCGAGTGGGAAGAAGCATATCCACATCATCATGCACGCTTTGATTTTGATGAACGTGCGATGCTAATTGCTGCAAAAACTTTAGGAAAAGCAACTCTACAATACTTACAGAAAAATAAATAGTCAAATGGCATGATAGGAATGTTCCTACCATGCCATTTTTAATAAGTATCAATAATAACAACTGACAATTACTAGCTACATAAGCAAATGAATTATGGATTTTGATTGAAATAGGACATCTCTTCATCATATTCAGCAAAATCAAAGTAAATCATAGGGAAGAGGAAGCGATGATTGGATTTAAGTTCACGTATAATAACATGATCTCGACCAGCAGCTTCTACCACACCACGTACAGTTTTAGTGTTTTTTCCTGCCTCGACTGCATGCTCAAAAGAGAAATGGAATGTAGCAGGTTTACCACGATTCAAACGCAAAATATTTTCAATATAGGACTCTTCACGTCCAGGTGGTCGTCCGCTACTTGGAATTGTTACTTGTGGGGGCATTTGTTGCGTTGTCGGTGTCCAATAATAGGGCATCATTGATTATCAACCTTCTTTCTTTTAGATTTGAGGACAGTCTTCCTCAGATGGTGAGAAAAAGCAATGAGATTTATATCTTCCTGTGTTCCATTGACCATACCATTGTGCTGGACAATCTCCTTCAGGTCTAAAAAACCAGAGGGAGCGGGTTGCAGGATGGAACCGTTCACCTTGAATCACTCGTTTTGCTAAACGAATATCTTGATCACGTGCTCGTTGATAAAAGTAACCCTTTTGTGTCGCCTCGAAACCTCCTGGACGTTGAAAAACCATTTGTTCAATTGTTCGAATATTCCCGAAATCTAGGCAATCTCCTCGTACGCGATTGACGCCTACGTTGCCAACCATCAGCATACCTAATTCTCCTTCACCTTCTGCCTCGGCTCGCATTAGCCTTGCGAGCATTGCTGTTTGTGCATCATTGGTCTTTATAACAGCGATTTACATTCCTCCTCGCAGACAGTATATGCATGAAGGCATTGTAGACATGTTTATTTTCATGACAAAGATCATCACATTTTAAAATTAGTAAGCATATATTAGTTATAACGAGTAGTCTGTAAAAATAGTTAAAAGTTCGATATTTTTTTAACAAATTGGGTAAAAAGAGAATAGCTACTATTTTGGGGAACATGAGATTATTTACGCCCCAGCGTAATTGCATCCGAATTTTTGGGGGCTTAATCTTGATTCAGTAGGGGTTGTACGCCACCGCGAGGGAGAAAATCACATTATCCAAACACCTATAGAGGTGGCAGTCTTGTGGTAAATCAAGATACAGGTTGCATGTGTATTGAATACATGTGAGGTGACAGGAAATGGAGATCGGTGTTTGGTTTGGTATTTTATTGAGTGCTGTACTGGCATTTTTATTAGGTGATTTTTACGGACAGCCACTCCATTGGTATCTATTTATTTTAATGATCGTTATTGGTTTTTTTATCAATACGATCATTTTAATATTAAGGGTGAAGGATGAAAACTCCTGAGAGGTGAAAGTAATATGAAAACAAGAAAGTGTCATCGTAAGTTAAGGTGATACTTTCTTATTTTTGTTATTGAAAGGATAAAAACTTTTTGTCTTGCAAGTATATTGAAAATAAACAGTGACATACTAATGTGGAAAAATATTTTTTGCTTTCATGAAGGAGTGTTACAATGCGTATTTTTGGTATGTTTGTAGCAATTATCGTAAGTGCATTGACAGCTGTAGGTATAGCAGAACTCTACCATCAACCATATAACTGGTATTTGGTTTTCCTAATGATTCTAACTGGCTTTTTTATTCATACCATTATTTTAATATTGGAATCAGAAGCAAGTGAAGAAAATGAATTTTAAAAAATGCGAGTCCATTTTTGGGGCTCGCATTTTTTATAGGATTAGACTGTTAAGAATTTCACTAGTTTTTCGTTATCAAGAAGGTTACCAACGAAGAATGCACCGAATTCCCCGTAACGAGCAGAAACTTCATCGAAGCGCATTTCATATACTAATTTTTTAAATTGTAATACGTCATCTGCGAACAATGTTACGCCCCATTCATGATCATCAAAGCCAACAGAACCAGTAATAATTTGTTTTACTTTACCAGCATAGCCACGACCAATCATACCATGAGAACGCATTAATGTTTTACGCTCATCCATTGAAAGCATGTACCAATTATCATTGCCCTGACGGCGTTTATCCATTGGATAGAAGCATACATATTTAGAGCGTGGAAGCTCAGGATAAAGACGTGCACGTACATGTGGATTTTGGTACGGATCTTCGTTTGATTCACCAGCTAAATAGTTGGAAAGCTCTACAACAGATACATAAGAATATGTAGGAATTGTAAAATCAGCAATTGCTAATTTATTAAAATCAGCTTCAAGCTCTTGTAGCTCATCCATTGTTTCACGCAATGTCATAATCATAAAATCAGCTTTTTGGCCAACAATTGCATAAAAGGCATGAGCACCAGTTTTAGCGATATCTGCTTCGTTTAATTTTTCTAAATACGCGACGAATTCTTCTACTGCCGCTTGGCGTTCTTCAGCAGAAACGAGTTTCCATGAAGCCCAATCGATTGAGCGAAAATCATGTAGAGCATACCAACCATCTAAAGTAATAGCTGCTTCATTCATTATTGAAAACACTCCTTTATAAGTGAATAACATTCAAAATTTAGTTTATCATAGTTTGTACGAAATCCCTAAATTCATGATTGTATTTCACGAATTTGACACCTTCCGCAGATTATGTATGCTTAAGAGAAGAGATGTAAATAGAGGAGCTCTAAGCATGAATAGTATTTTACAACAGCCAATATGGCGTTTTTACGATCAATCCATTAGTGCGAAACAAAGATCGCCACTGGAATCCTTTGCAACAGATGATACTTTATGTCAGTTAGTGGGACAATTAGCCTCTCCGCCAACTATTCGTACATGGGTTCATGATGCATCTGTTGTCCTTGGTATTCAGGATCATCGCTTACCTTATGTACAGCAAGGGATGGAGTTACTCCAAGCACGAGCCTATCAACCTATCGTCCGTAATTCGGGAGGTTTAGCAGTGGTACTAGATGCAGGAGTATTAAATATTTCAATTGTTTTATCTGAACAAACAGAAGCATTAAGCATTAATGATGGCTATGATGTAATGGTTGCTCTAATCAAAGGATTATTTCCTGAGGTGGCAGATAGAATTGAAGCCTATGAAATTGTAGGTTCCTATTGTCCGGGTTCCTATGATTTAAGTATTGATGGGAAGAAATTTGCAGGTATTTCACAAAGGCGTTTACGTCAAGGAGTGGCCGTGCAAATTTATCTATGTATTGAGGGAAGCGGTTCCGAACGAGCAGCGCTTATTCGAGACTTTTATGAGGTAAGTTTACAGGGAGAGGCAACAAAATTTAAGTATCCAAGCATTGACCCTAGTGTAATGGCTTCACTGTCAGAGCTTGTTGATGCAACTTTAACCGTGGAAGCAGTGATCATTCGATTACAGTGTCTTATTCATAAAATGGCTGAAGAAATACGATTTGAATCTTTTCATGATGAGGAGCTTATGTTGTATGCTTTCTATTTAAAGCGTATATTAGAGCGCAATAAGAAAATGCTTGCACCTAAATAATAGTAACAAAAAGGGAAAAGCGATGCTGCTAACTAAGCGCATCGCCATTTTCTGGTTGATAGGTAGAGCTACTTACAACAAGATTTCCGTTTTTCTCCATTTTGAAAACAGGTGCAATTCGTTCTTCCTCTTCATCTAGTGTTACAAGTCGTCTAGCACGGTTCATAATTTGTACAAATTGCTCGTAATCTTTACGAATTGCTCTATTCTCTTCCTCTAGCTGAGTAATGGTTTTTTCTAGTTTTTTATTTTTCTCGGATGTTACGTGTACTAGCTGTCTCCATTTTGTAGACTCATTACCTAGCTCACCAGAATGCTGTAAACGTAGTAAGTAGGCTATGACAATATCAAGAGATAACGCAGATAACGGAATGGATTTACCCTCGGCGGCGCTACTATTGACTGTAAACATACTAGAGGCACGTCGTCTAGCTGGTGCACCCAACACTCGCATTCTCTCTTTTCTTTCCTTTTTCGCTTCAGCTAATTGCTCCTCATATTCCTTACGAACAACAGCATTCCAACGAAAACCACAGGCAGCAGCTGTACGATTTAACGCATCACCAGCTTCTTCAAAGGCATTCAACTGTGTACTACCCTCTGTTACATGGCGAATAACCGCCTCTGCTAATAATTCATCATTTTCTTGTAACCAAGCATCTTGTCTTACTTTACTCATATAAAATCCTCCCACCTTTATTTGGAACTTCTTTATTTAAGACTAGCATGACCAATCTTTTAACCTTTTATTCACCTATGTGAAAGGAATTATGCTTGAATACAAGGTGAAAAGTGCGATACAATACCCGATGTAGGTTTGTACGCATGCTGCATACTTAAATATGCGAAGGTCGTGCGTTCAATAAAAGTGATGTTTTTGAATGAAAAAATACTATATAGAAAGGGTTGTTGACAAAATGGCAAACGAATTTAAAGTTTGCGATGAATGTCAGGCCGTTAACTTAAAAACGTTAATTCCAAAATTAAAGGAAATTGATCCTGATGCAACCATCGAAATCGGCTGTCATTCCTATTGTGGCCCAGGACGTAAAAAAACATTTACATTTGTAAATAGCCGCCCTGTTGCAGCCTTAACGGAAGAAGAGCTTATGGAAAAAGTGTTAGCAAAATTAAAGAAATAAGAAAAACGATCATGCTATCTTCACTCGCTGAGGATAGTTTTTGTTTTCTTTAAGATGTTTAGGTATTTACAATCTTAAAAGAGCGTTTTTATTTGGTCCATAGAAATCTAATTTTGGTGAATATCCAATCATTTAGGCTGATAGTCTCTATAATGGAAGAGAAAATGTATGCTAGCCCAATATTTATCGCATATAATAGAACAAATAGCGAAACGGGGGTGCTAAACAAATGACACATTATGCAAAAGCTAAATTACAGGAGGAGAAAGTATTTAAGGACCCAGTGCATCGCTATGTGCATGTACGGGATCAGGTAATTTGGGACTTAGTGGGGACGAAAGAATTTCAACGATTACGTAGAATTCGTCAGCTCGGTACAACATTTTTGGTATTTCATGGGGCGGAGCACAGCCGTTTTAGTCATTCACTTGGCGTTTATGAGATTGTACGCCGTATAGTAGATGATATATTTGCTGGCCGTCCAGAATGGGACGAAGATGAACGACTACTTGTGCTTTGTGCAGCCCTATTACATGATTTAGGACATGGTCCATTTTCACATGCTTTCGAAAATGTCTTTGAGCTGGACCATGAATTTTATACAACACAAATTTTACTTGGTAATACGGAAGTTAATGCAGTCTTAAAGAAAGTTGCTGTTGATTTTCCAGAGAAGGTATCTCAAGTCATTGAAAAAACCTATCCAAATAAGCAAGTAGTCAGCTTAATATCCAGTCAAATCGACGCTGACCGTATGGATTACCTACAACGTGATGCCTATTTTACAGGGGTCAGCTACGGTCATTTTGATATGGAACGAATCTTAAGAGTGATGCGTCCGCGAAAAAATCAAGTGGTGATTAAGGCAACTGGCATGCATGCAGTGGAAGATTATATTATGAGCCGCTACCAAATGTATCTGCAAATTTATTTTCATCCAGTTTCTCGTAGTGCAGAGGTTATTTTAAATAATATTTTAAAACGAGCAAAGCAATTAAGCTTAGAAGGCTATCATTTTAAGCATGAGCCTACACATTTTAAAGCATTTTTCCGTAACTCTATTACGCTTGAGGATTATCTTGCATTAGATGAAAGCATTCTTTTTACATATTTTCAACTTTGGATGCAAGAAGAAGATGCTATCTTAAGCGATTTAAGTCGCCGATTTGTGAATCGTAAGCTATTCCAGTACATCGATTTAGATCCAGGGGTAGAGCTAGACAAATATCAAAAACTTCAATTACTTTTCAAGCAAGCGGAGTTAAATCCAGAATATTACCTTGTCCACGATACAACTGCAGATTTACCATACGATTTTTATCGACCGGGTGAGGAAGAAGTACGGGTTCCGATTTTTTTAGAAATGAAAAACGGAGAGTTGCGGGAGCTGTCACGGGAATCAATTATTGTTGATTCCATTTCTGGTCGCATGAAACGAGATCACAAAGTATATTTCCCTTTAGATTTTTTAGAGGATGATCAAACACATGCTATGGTAAAGAAAGAAATCTTAACGTTGTTAAAAGGAAAAGGGAAAAAATAAATCCTAGAATAAATTTAAAATGTATAAATTTTGTATATCGATTTTCCCTTTTACCGGTATTTGTAAGTAGAGCAGTAAACAAACTCAACTCGAGTAATTGTTTGCTGTTTTTATTTTTGCATAAAAATCAATGTAATTGGGAAAATATAGACTTTTTTGGAATTTTGTTAATGAAAAATGTGGAATTGTTTAGAATTTGTTCAGTAGCGCTTTTTATAATGAGACTAAAACCCTAAAGGGGGTGAGGCCCATTTTAAAAGGCGTCACAGTGTTAGTAAAATAGATACAAGTATCAGTACAACACACCACAATCAGTCAGCATGATTACTAACGTGTAGGATGTATTCACCTTTGACGACAAGTTAAATGAAGGAAAGAGAGACCAGCCTAATGTTTGTGGCATTCCTTTCCGACATAATGAAAGGATGCAACGTCGTCAGCAAACACCAACAGGTATCTCTCTGAACTTAGAAAAGGAGAGAAACATGAAGAAATTAAATTTAGCAATAATTATATTGCTGCTAGTCTTTCAAACAGTGCTTTCACCAATTTCAGTGCTTGCAAACGAGGGGGAGCCTCCTGTGACACCTCCAACTGAATCTAGCGAAGATGCTGGAACTGGTTCTGATGGCGAGGGAGATGACCCAAATGTAACAAGTGGAGATACCGCTGAGGTGACGGTTCCAGAGGATGAACCTACTGCAGCTCCACCGAATGTTACACCTTTAAATGCTTGTGTAGGCCCACAGGAACTAGCAAGTGTGACATTAACTCAGTTTGATATGAATATTGGGGGAAATGCAATTACTGAAGGTGTTTATACAACGCCATTACCGAAAGATCAAAAGGCTAACTTTGATGTCAAATTTAATGTATTATTAGATGATTTATACTGTGCAGGGAGTTATTTTGAATTTGATTTACCAGCTTCTTTAATAGACTTTAATAGTGCTTTCCATGGGAGCAAACAAGTTGGTAATATTGCTTATTCCTATACGACTGTAGGTAATAAAGTCAGAGTTGAACTGACAAATAATGTAGAAATTGACGATGTTAGTACTACAACTCCAGCCGAATTGACTATGAACTTTCAAGCAGGATTTAATCTTATTTCTAATGATATCGAACAAGAATTAGAGATTCCAAAGGTTGGTGGTGGAGAAGCTAAAACGAAATTTACATTTTTACCGTCGACATCTAATGAAAAGGCTACAAAGACAGCTACTGACGGTATTCCTCCAGTAGTGGATGGTAATCATCAGATGGAATGGACCATTTGGCTCAACCAGGCAGGTAAGAATTTTGACAACCCAAGTTTAGTTGATAATCCAACTGGTGGGCATGCTGTTGTATCAGGTTCGGTTAATGTGTATGAATATGAAGTAGATTTAATGGGCGTGAAGATGGGGACTGAAACCCAAGTTGTATGGGATGGTGATTTCAGTAATATTGTTTTTCAAGATAAACATGCCTATAAAATTGTTTACAAAACAGAAGTGAATTTACCTGTTGAGCAAAGAGAAGGGAAAAAAACGTTTTACAATAGCGTAACCTTCACTAATGGTGGTATACCTGAGTCTGTAAATAATGTTCCAAAGGATATCACATATGGAAAAGAGTTAGAGAAAGCGAAAATAGACGCAGGAACTAACAACTATACGTCAAAATGGGAAATTCGCTACAATTACAATCAAGCAAGTATTCCACAAGCGAGTGCGATAATCACGGATACACTTCCAGGAATTCATGAAATCGACACGAATACTATTGAAGTACGAGTAATGACAATAGATGATCAGGGTAATGGTACTGGAGCAGGAACAATAGTTGACCCCAGCAACTACCATGTTACAACAGTTCCAAATGGATTTGAGCTCCAGTTTAATAACGCCATAGATAAAGCCTATAAAGTCACATATGATGCTAAGTACAATGGAACTGGTCTTGGTTACTATGTGGGAACAAACCCTACAACGGTAACAAATATGGTGGTTAGTGGCACGAAAAATGATTCAAAAACACATACAATTAAAGAAGGCGTGTTAACAAAAACACACGTAGTAAATTTTGATACAAAAGAAATTACTTGGACTATCGACATTAAAGCAGATAATCCGAACGAAGCGATTAATAATTTAACATTGACAGACGTATTTAAAATTACTGGAAGCAAAGAGGGGACTCATACACTTGTAGGGGATGAAAGTAATATTACAATTACAGGAACAACAGGTGCAGCGCCAGTTAAAACAGTTACTGGTCCTACAGATGGCTTCACAATTACTGGTATTAATATAGCAGCAGGTGGAAAAGCAACTGTTACGTATAAAACATCATTTGCTATTGGTAATGATGGTGAAGTACAGAGTGGTTATGGTAATACGGCAACAGTAAATTGGGATAGTTATACTGTACAAAAAGAAGATCATTATACACCTGCTACTACAACGGTAAACAATGGTAGTAAAGCTGGGGCATTTAATTATCTTGATCAATTATTCACATGGAAAGTAAAGGTGAATATTAACAAAAAGGATATTCAAGGAGCTATTTTAACAGATACAATTGGTGCAGGGCATGAATTCGTAGCAAATTCATTAAAGGTATATGAATATACATTAACTACTGGTGATGATACGAGCGGTACACCAGCTACTACGCCTATCGATGCATCAAACTACACATTAGATGTTGCATCTGATAAAAAGAGTTATACATTAACATTTAATAATTCATTAGATAGTACAATAAACGGAAAAGCCTATTTAGTGGAATATCATACAAAAGATTCTGATGAAATTTTAGGAATTGGTATTGATGAGGCTGGATATACAACAGGGAATGTTTATAGCAATACAGCAACATTCCAAACATTAGGCTCTAAAAATTATACTCTAGAAGCCACGCCAGTGACGCTTCCAACATATGTAGCAAATAACTTGATTAAAAAGACAGCTACTCAAGATAATTCTAAGCAAACTGTTTCTTGGACATTGGATGTGAATCAATCTCATTCAAAGTTAGGAGCAAATGTGACATTGGAAGACACACCATCTGGCAATTTAATGCTAATTGAAGGTTCAATCAAGGTGAGAAAATACAATGTTACCGCAACAAGTATTTCTCAAAACGGTACGGGTGCATATGTAGACCCAAGTACTTATGGAATAACTGTTGATAAGAAAGCGGATGGTGGCTTTATTCTTCACTTTGCTAATCTAAACGAAGGCTATCAGGTGCAATATCAAACAATTGGTTTAGGTAAAATAGGCCAAAGCTTCAGCAATGATGCAAAATTAACATTTGGTGTTGAAAATGCTAGCAATCAAAAAGATGATGCAAAGGTTAACGCTAATTTTACATTTAGTAGTTCAGATACGTCATTTTCTATGGTAAAAGGTGATGCACAGTTTAAAAAAGTTGGAGTTAACTCAGAAACTGGTGCTGAAGAGCCTCTATCAGGTGTACAATTCCAATTATACAAAGTTATTGGCACAAATAATTACTTGATTCAAACTGCAACATCAGGTGCTGATGGCTTGTTTAGCTTTACAAACATCAACTATGGAAATTATAAAATTGAAGAGGTAGCAGCGAAGGTTCCTTATCAAAAAATGGTAGCTCAATTATTTACACTTGATGCAGCAAAAGATACAAAAGTAGGTTCTAATGTAGTAACGAAACTAGTAAATGTTACACCGCTTCCAGGTGGTTCTTGCTCAACGTTTAACTTAACAGTGAAAAATATTGATGGAGCACCTGTAGCTAATAAGCAAATTGAATTAATAGACAGTAATGGTGCAGTAAAATCAACAGTGACTACAGGTATTGATGGTAAAGTAGCAATTCCATCAACAGTTCAAGCTGGAGAATACAAGGTAAAAGATAGTGATGGTATTGACTATGGTAAGGTTATTGTGAAATTTGGTGCTGGGGGATGCCAGGGAGAGGTACAACCAACAAATTCATGTCCAATATTCACAATTACGGTAAATGATGAACAAAATAATCCACGTCCGAATGTAACAGTAACATTAAAAAATGCAAGTAATACAGTTATTACGACTGCAACAACAGATGGCAACGGTAAAATTACTATTCCATCTACAACACCGTCAGGAACGTATAAACTTTATGAAGGTACTGTTTTCTTAGGAAATGTAGAGGTAAGCTATCAAAATGGTAAGTGTGAGGCTACAATCACACAGGCACCTACCTGCGAGGTATTTACATTAACTGTCAATGATGTGGACGGTAAACCACGTCAAGGTGTCACGGTAGAAATTAAGGATAAAAACAATCCAAATGCTATAGTTCCACAACCTTCAAGTGCAACTGATGCTAATGGTAAGGTGACTATTCAAAACATTAAGCCAGGTGAATATGAAGTATATGAAAATGGTACAAAAATAGGAGAATTTACAGTTGATACTGACTGTAAAGAAACTATTCAACCATTACCAGCATGTCCAGTATTCACGCTTACAGTGAAAGATGAGGATGGTATTTTAGCAGAGGGTACAGAAGTAACAATTACAAACACAGCTACGAAAGATTCGTTTACAGCCATAGTTGGCAAAAACGGTAAGGTAACATTCCAAACAGCAACAACGCCTTCTGGCAAATATGAAGTGAGTATTACAGCATCAGGGAAAGTACTTGATGAATTTGATGTAACGTATTCAGGTAACTGTGAGGATACTGCTGAAAAACCTCGTGCATGTGATATTTTCACAATTACAGTAAAAGATACAGATGGTAGCTTGAAAGGAAATACAAAGGTTGTCATTGAAGATAGCAATGGCAATGTAGTGACAACTGGTCAAACAGATGCTAACGGTGAAATTCAGTTACCACAAAACCAATCACCAGGTTTGTACACAGTGTATGAGGAAACAGATAGCGGTGCAAAAGGTGATGAAATTGGAAAAGTAAAAGTCACTTATACAGACGGCTGTAAAGGTGTAGTTCAGAAAAACGCTTGTCCAGTATTTACACTAACAGTTAATGATAAAAACCTTAAGCCTGTTGGTGCAAATGTTTTAATCGTCATTAAAAATCAAGCTGGAGATGTAGTGACATCTGGTAAAACGGATGCATCTGGTAAAATTGTATTTGAAGATAAGACAAAGCTACAGCAAGGACAGAATTACGTCGTATTTAATGAAGCTGGTATTAAATTGGGTGATATTACCGTAAGCTATGCGGATAATATTTGTGGAGCTACCGTGCAAGTTCCAAATAATGCGTGTCCAATTTTCACATTAACAGTTCAAGATTTATATGGGTATGGTCGTCCAAATGTAGCATTCACAATTAAAGATTTATATCAAAATACAATTGCTTCTGGTAAGACGAATGAACAAGGTGTAGGAACAATCCCTTATACAGTTCAACCGGGAATTTACAATGTTTACGAAGGCAATGTGTTATTAGGTACAATTACAGTAACTGATGGATGTTCAGGATTGGTAAAACCATCTTATACGGGTGGTGGTGGTTGGATACCGCCAAATCCAGATCCAGGCAAGCCAGTTGATCCAAAACCGAACCCAGGCAAACCGGGTGAACCAACGGATCCAACAACAAATCCAGGAAAACCGGGTAAACCAACAGATCCAACAACAAACCCAGGCAAACCGGGTGAACCAACAGATCCAACAACAAATCCAGGCAAACCAGGTGAACCAACGGATCCAACAACAAACCCAGGAAAAACAGAAGCATCTAAACCTTCTGTTCAAAATGTCATTGATCAAGGTAAAAAGTTACCGCCATATAATCCAACTAAAGCAACAAAAGACACGCTAGATGCGTATAATGATTTCCTCAATAAATATAGTTTGTTAACAAAAGAGGAACAGAAAGATGTTGCGGAATCTCTTGATATTGACAAAATTAAAATGGATGCAAAACGACTAGAAAATCAGTTAAAAGCACAAGGTAAACTACCACAGACAGATGGTGCAGATCAAACAGCACTTACACTGATTGGTGTAGCACTTGTACTTGGTGCATTATTCTTCTTACGTCGACGTAAAGCTGAAATCAAATAATGAATTTTAAAGAAGCCCCCAAGACTATTTAATCTTGGGGGCTTCTCCTATTAAAAAGCTTGTGATAGCTTTTCAGGTGCTTCATCAAATGGATATTGCTGAATAAAATCGGCTTGAATAGCAAGGCGCTTTGTTCCATTATCAGCGCATGTAATAAGTGTTAAAACAGTTTTATTTGGAATATCATCAATTACATAAACATCTGTCGCAGCAATAACCTTCTTTGTTGTTAAATGATATTCATAAATATTGGTTAAATCTGTTATATAGACTGAATCACCTATGCTTGCTTTATATAGAGGGCTAAATAAAATATCCTTTTCCTCAAAATAATGTCCTGCTAAAGCATAATTTCCTTGTCCAAGGCTTTGATTTGGCTTCATGGTACCTGCTCCAACAGCAAGCGCAGCATTTCCAACTCCTTTGACGATAGGAAGCTGCATATCAACACTTGGTACAGCAATACTACCGATTACAGGCATTTTATTTGCCTTTGTTTGAGCCTTTAACACCTCCGCTATGGATAGCGATTGTACGTCCTCAAATATATAGTCGGCATCAGCCTGATTGTTCTTTTCAATCTTTTCTGCACTGATTTCGGTAGTATTTAATTGATGGCTTAAATGAGCAATAATTGCATTTTGAATGGGGTTGATAAAAATAAGTAAAAAGCCAACGATGAGTATAGAGATGATTAATGGTAGTTTCAGTTTATTCATTTCATATATCACATCCTTGTCTTGAAGATGAAGGTATTGTTCTAGCTAAGGTTTTAAAAACTGGGTAGAGCACTAGATTGCTCTACCCATTCTATTTTTTATTTATCACTAAAACGAACACCTGCAACGCCGTAATGGTTTTTAGACATTTCTTCAATAAAAACAGTTACGTTTTCTGCGGGTGCATTTACTGTACGGGAAACAGCTTCAGTTACTTCTTTCACTAGGGCACGCTTTTGCTCCTCTGTACGACCTTCTAGCATTTTCACTGTTACGTATGGCATAATATTGCCTCCTTTATAGAATAATGTTGTATAGTTAGGTTATCTCCATTCAGTAGAAGACTTCAACGTCTGAAAGGTGGTAAGATGAATGCGGGCATGGTTCCCTTTTTCATGAGTCCCCAAACGCCTACTGAAATAGAGGAACTCAGTCTAAGAACGCCACGTCCTGTGGCAAAGACTGAGTGACCAACGTCATGTTGCTGCCGCTACGTTAGCACTACGCTTTCGCACAAAAACATCTGTTGGTCCAAAGCCTCGGCGGATGTCACGGATTTTGAAAGGAATGAATTGTGAGGGCACAATTCAAAATCCGGACGCAATTTTGCCAAGACAAAATTGATAAGAAAGTTATAACTTCTTACTTAAATTTAGGCATTTGCGCTGTACCAATGTTGCTTTCACTAAGACATCTATGCGCATAATATGCTTTACTTTATAATAGCAGAATGGAGGGTATTAAAGTATGGCAAATGAAGAAAAAGCAAAACAAAAAATGGGCTTTACCATTATCAAAAATGATCCAACAGATGGACATAAAGGATTTGGCATTGGCTCGCTTTCGCTAGAAAACGTATCGCCTGTCATTCTTGACATAGAAGAGGGGACAGCATCCGTTGAAATCGGGGCTATGCATGCACGTAGTGATGTGGAGCGAGGTATCAAATTTACAACAGATCGTGCGGATTCCGAAGGTGGTAAACCGTATTGGCTAGTATGGGTGACGATTGATCATAAAGAAGACGGACCGTATTATGCAGGTGTAACTGCATGTGAAATGGTGATTAACCGTGAAAAACGCCGTGGCTATAAAATTTTAGCTGATCATGTTAATAAAATGGATAAATCAATGAAGCGCCATATTATTGTGAATCATATGGATGCACCTTCCAAAAAAGTGTTAGCTTCCTTCCTAGAAGGACTTAATCCGGACCTTTGGGCACGTAGTGAGGAGCAACTGCGTCAAGACTTATTTGCATAATAGACCAACAATGATTGAACAATCTGTGACATTTTGCAATCGCTTTCGATATAAGGTTGAAAGTGGGTTTGAAACAAAGTAAACTTGATGCAGAGCTTACATTTTAGTAAGCTAGGACACTTGGTTCCGCGAATAGTGATGAGCGCTATGCGGCATTTGAACAACCCAAACCCAAGCCAAATGCCCCATGATGCTCATCCATTTCGCGAACCATAAAAATAAGAAAAGCTTTCTGTTCCCACGGACACGTCTCCGGGGAAGAGAAAGCTTTTCTTTTTCGTATATGTCTAAATTACTTTGTCGAGAGCCTTCATTGATTAGAACGTTTAGGAACATAGAAGGTTCCCGATGTCCGCTAATTTTTAAAAATGGAGAACGGGAGCATATTCCAGAATTCTCCCCATGTATTAGTATCGAGAATATCGAAATTTGTGCATTTTTCAGTAGGTACATCCTTTGCATCTAAATATACGAGCCGTTGTTTAGGACATGCATCAGTAGCAAGCTTACCAGTTTCAATATCGACTACTACACCTTTCACATTTTTAGGTTTTACGAAATCTTCGTTCTTTGTGCCTTTATTAACACTCTCCATAAAATCAATCCATATTTTCTTTGTAGCAGCAGTATCTTCTTTTGTTGTTAGGTTTTTACCTTGATCATAGCCATTCCAGACACCAGCAGTTAAGCTAGGTGTAAATCCAATAAGCCATTGATCGCTATTTGTAGAGCCTGATTTTGCAGCATACGTATGTGTCATACGAGAGCGAATACTTATTCCAGTAGCAGGAGAGTAGTCGCTAAAGACAGGATCGAATATACCTGTCATCATTTCTGTTAAAATATACGTATTTTCTTTGGAGAGCGCTGTTTCAGACTTAGCATTTACCTCTTTATTTTCATAGATGACGTCACCATGAGCATTTTTAATTGAAATAATAGTAGTTGGTAATGTTTTTTGTCCTTGCGATGCCAGAATATTATAGGCATTTGTCATTTCATATAAAGTGGTTTCCGCTGTTCCGAGTGCAATCGATAAGTTGTCCTTTGCACCGATATTGACGTTGAAGCGGTTAGCCATATCGTGAAATGGTTTAAATCCTATTTCCTCTAATGTTTTCACGGCATAGATATTATCAGAGATTGCGATAGCCTGTGCCATCGACATATCATGAGTTGCAAACTCACCATTAACATTTTTAGGGGAATAGGTTCCTCGCCCATTATCATAAGTAAAGGTTGTTTCACCTACATCCAAAAATGTTAATGGATTATAGCCATTCTCTAAGGCAGCTGCATATAAAATAGGTTTAATAGTTGAACCTGGCTGACGTTTTGCCTGTGTAACCCTATTAAATGAGCTAGCTGCATAATCACGACCTCCAACTAGTGCCGTAACAGCACCAGTTTTGGATTCCATGCTGACAAATGAGGCTTGTAGATCATTTGCTGGCATATTCTTAGCTACAGCTTCCTCTGCGGCCTTTTGATGTCCGGGATCCAAAGTTGTTTGAATCGTCCAACCACCTTCACTAATATCAAGATTTTTGGACTTCAGAATATCGCTAGCCTCTTGCCATGCTACATCAAGAAAATATGGAGCAACGGATTTTGTTGCTACCCAGCTATCATTTTTTAGAACAAGCTGTTCACTTTCTGCACGTGTTTTTTCATCTTGTGTAATAGCGCCTTGATCTGCCATTAGTTTTAAAATAACATGCTGGCGATTTGTTGCTTTTTCTAAATTCGCAATAGGAGAATAGATGCTTGGCCCTTTAGGTACTCCTGTTAGCATTGCTGCCTCTGCTAAAGTTAAATCACTTGCAGATTTACCAAAATAAAAGCGACTAGCTGCTTCCACGCCGTACATACCGTGTCCGTAATAGACAGTATTTAAGTAGCCCTCCAATATTTCATCCTTATCATAAAAAACTTCTAATCTATAAGCATACAGTGCCTCGTTTAATTTTCGCGTCCAAGACTTTTCATGTGAAAGATATAGATTGCGAGCATATTGTTGTGTAATTGTACTAGCTCCTTGAACCTTACTGCCAGCTTTAAGATCGATTAGCACTGCACCAGCGATTCGTGAAAAATCAAAACCGCTATGCTTATAAAAATCTTTATCCTCAACAGAAACGACTGCCTTTTTTAAATACGGTGACATTTCATCAAGACTAACCCAATAGCGTCGTTCATTCGTAAAGTGATCCCCAATTTGGTTCTCATTTTCATCTAAGAAAATAGAGGCCTTTGGTACGGTTAAAGGGGGAGCTCCAGCTACTTGCACATAAACGCGTAGAGCTATGAATGCTACTACAATTGCAGATGTAAAGGCGATAAAAAGGGTCAATGTTTTACGTGTACGCTTCGCACGTTTTTGTTTACGTTGATAGCTTTTTCTCTTCATCCGACTTCACCTCGTTTTCTCACACTTAGCCTTAGTATGTGTCTGAACATTTATCTTTAATCGAAATTCTAGGTAAAAACTATTGCACTTTATTCAAAAACATCTATACTTTTTTTGTACTGTTTGAAATGTTAGCATTCGACAAGAGAAGTACACTTTGTAGATTTTAATCGAATTTTGCTAGACGTTCCAATAAAGTATACGAGGATTGCCGGATAGAGGTTTCATTACAATCCTGTAAGCCCTTTAAGAGCAGTGACAAATCAATTTCTCAATGGCGTAATTGTAGCTGTCACGCAGATAAACAATGTTTTGGATTTTGAAAGGTGTCTAGACCTGTTCAAGGGTTGACACGGTGCTGATCCTAGAGGCTTATCTTCATTCCGTTGATGTGAGACATCCGTGAAAGGGGATCCTTTCTAAATGAAGATAGAAATGAATGAAATTGAGATAATATCTAAAAAAAGTGGAGGGTAAGTAGATGAGATTTGATGAGGCTTATTCAGGAAATGTTTTTATAAAAAGTTATCCTACCTATGAGGATGCACAGGCAGTCATTTATGGGATGCCAATGGATTGGACAGTAAGTTATCGTCCAGGATCACGTTTTGGTCCACAGCGTATTCGCGAAGTATCGATTGGTTTAGAGGAATACAGCCCATATTTAGACCGTGAGTTAGATGAGGTAAAATATTTTGATGCAGGTGATATCCCACTTCCATTCGGCAATGCGCAGCGTTCATTAGATGAAATTGAAAAGTTTATTGAAAAGCTATTAGCAGACGGTAAGATTCCGGTTGGTATGGGTGGAGAGCATTTAGTGTCTTGGCCTGTGATGAAGGCTGTTTCTGCAAAATATGCTGACCTAGCTATTATCCATTTCGATGCACATACAGATTTACGTGTAGAATATGAAGGAGAGCCACTTTCTCACTCAACGCCTATTCGTAAAATTGCTGAGCATATTGGTCCAAAAAATGTCTATTCATTTGGAATTCGTTCCGGTATGAAGGAAGAGTTTGAATGGGCAAAGGAAAACGGCATGCATATTTCAAAATTTGAAGTATTAGAGCCGTTAAAAGAGGTATTACCTTCTTTAGTAGGTCGTAATGTTTACGTAACGATTGATATTGATGTTCTAGATCCTGCACATGCACCAGGCACTGGTACTGTAGATTGTGGAGGAATTACTTCGAAAGAATTATTAGCGTCAATTCATGCGATAGCAGCAAGTGGTGTCAATGTTGTTGGCTTTGACCTAGTTGAAGTTGCACCAATCTATGATTCATCAGAAATGACAGCAAACACAGCTTCTAAATTGCTAAGAGAAATGATTCTAGGCTGGGTAAAATAAGACCAGAAACACTAAATAATACATTCTGCGACGAAAGTGAAACGTCAGTCGCAAACACAGCTTCTAAATTGCTAAGAGAAATGATTCTAGGCTGGGTAAAATAATACGGGCTTTGTATATGTTGATATAAAGCGGTTTGAGTGAGGTTTAGCTTGTGCTAGCCCTACTTTTAGCCCCAATTGCCTTTAAACTCTCGCTAAATACGGATACAGTTTGTGCCTCCATCTCTTATAGAATGTGGCCATAAACTGTATGGATCATCTCTGGAGTATTTCCTAATCGTTCGGCAATCGCCTTGACAGGAATACCGTTATTCATAAGAATGGTGGCATGTGTACCTTAAACCATGTATCGTGTCGCTGGCAGTCCTACAACAACTACAAAGCGGTTAAATATTGCGTTTAACCCTGTGGAAACAAAAGGCTCTGCAGTGAGTGGAGATAGAAAAATAAATGAATCATCTTTTGATATCAATATGCTACTTGCGACCGTGTGAAATTTGTGTGGATATTCTTCTTTTTTCTAATCTGAGTATGTTTGGAATTTCAACAACTGAGTCTTACACGCTCCTAAAGTATCTGGGAACGGAGAACTTTATTGCATAGGCAGTTAAAGACGGTATTATTTGGGAATTACACTTTAAGGATTTACAGAATGATACAATAACGACTGACCGTTTAATTAGTCTGTGCATCCCCATTCAGCAAAGACGTAATAAGTAAACAAAATGAGGACCAGCAAGCTATATTTTTAGCTGAGCTGGTCTTTTATTATTTTGAATATAATACTAGTATTGACAATTTTGTGAAATATATTATTTAACTATAAAATCAAAGTTGAATAAAAATTTCAAGTGTTTTAGTGATAAGTTCACAAAAAACATTACTTTCCTATTAAAAAAAATTGAGTACACAAAAAAAATGGCGGTATACGTGGCGTGATTTGGCGCGTTTTATAAAAAAGTAACTAATATACCGTCGATAAATGGCGTTATAACCGCCATTTATTGGCGTGAAAATCCAATTGAAAATCTATTTTTAGGAATGATAGGATAATAGTAACTCGAGGGTGTTTTTATGCTATAGCAATTAAAATATCAGTAATACAACAGTTAAACAAAAGGAGAATAAACAATGAAAAAATTTCTTTCACTTGCTGCAGGTACAGCACTAGCTCTTTCAATATTTGCGGGAGGAGAAAAAGCTTCAGCATCTTCTGAAGCAGAAAATAATTCAATGCAATCAGACTCATTTGAAGAGTATGTATTAGAATTACTTCGAGTGGACTATCCGAATGCACAAATTATAACTCCCGAGGAAAGTAAACAACAATTAACAAGCTTTTCAGGTGTTATGCCTTTCGCCTCAGCACCACCATTGACTTATTTAGAAGTTTATTCAGCCTGGTCTTCTAACTATGGAAAAGACGAGTATTTTAGTGCAAATCAGTTATCTTCAAATATAGATCACGGTGGAGAAAAAATGTACATAGTGACAAAAGAAATTGGATACGGACATGTTCGAAATGCAAAGTTAGATGGGGAAAAATTAAAGCAAATTGAACAAATAGATTTCGACATTAATGGTGATAGAATTGTTGATGGAGTTTATGCTAAATGGGATGCTAGTGGATACGAGGGTGGAAAATTTACTGTTAGTAATATTTCTTCAAATTATCCTTGGAATACAATGTCTGACACTATAAACATTAAATAAAATTATTACTTATATAAATGGATAGATGATAAACGACGATGACCAAGATAGCTTAATTGCTGTCTTGGTCTTTATCTTTTAATAATTTTATATCAAGTTCCACCTGTCTTGTATCTAACAGTAATGAAATAATCATGATCGTTGATAATTGTAAAAAAAGAGAGATTGCTTAGAAATTTCTTTTTAGATTTTATTGCCCTTATTAAACTTTCTTGTCCATCATTATCTTTGAAAATATACTCTGATAAAATATCTGAAATTCTATATGATAAATAATCATTGCTTATCCAATCATCAGGATGTATACGCCATGTCTACCCTAATAAATTGGACAGCGTTTCGATATTTTGTAAAGTTCTATTAAGGGTTCGTTGACCAAAGCCCAGCATGTTTTAATACAACGCGTGGATGAAGTTTTAGCTGTGCAACCATTAAATCTGCTAAATCTTCTGCTTGCATCACTTTTTCTGGATTACCGTCTGTTAAGTTAAGCCCAACTGCCATATCCGTAGCAACTGTACTTGGCGTCAATGTTGTAACGCGAATATTTTTCTTTCGCACTTCAAGCATTAATGATTCACTTAGTCCGATAACCGCAGCTTTTGAAGCCGAGTATGCGCTTGTAATTGGAGCCCCTTTTTGACCTGCTGTTGATGAGATATTAATGATGTCACCAGTATTGCGCTCTATCATCTCCGGTAAGACAGCGCGTGTTGTGTAGTACACACCTTTTACGTTAACATCAATAATATTTGTCCATTCTTCAGGTGTTAAGTCCATGAAGTTACCGAATTTTGAAATGCCAGCGTTGTTTACTAAAATGTCGATGGCGCCAAGCTCTCCGCGAATAGATTCAACGGCTGCGGTGATAGAGTCTAAATCCGCTACATTGGCCGCGGCGATTGCTACCTTCACTTCATACTGTTTAAGTTCCTCCGCTACTTGTTGTAAATTTTCAAGAGTACGTCCAACAAGACCTACGTGAATACCTTCTTGTGCAAAAGCTACTGCTGTTGCACGTCCGATTCCACGTCCAGCTCCTGTAATTAACGCCACTTTTCCTGCAATTGTTTGCATGTTTTTCTCTCCTTCGGTTGAGATAATTTTATTTAGACGAAAAAATAGATTATGATTTGTCTTTAAGACTATCCTCATTTTACTACGGTTTTATACATTGGGAAGAGTGCACTTTTTGGTGCGGAGGTTACTAAAAGTTACTTATATGAAAAGGGAGTTAGCTCTATGTCAGATAAATTAAGAGAAGAAATAAAAGAAAGAATAGTAAATAACGATTACCATTGTGAAAAAGAACTTACCTTATCGATTATTAGTGGGAAATGGAAAGTTGTTATTTTGTGGCATTTAGGTGTAGAAGGACCTCATCGCTTCAGTGAGCTTCAAAGACTTTTTCCGAAAATATCTCATAAGATATTAACAAACCAATTACGTGAACTGATGGAAGATGGGATTGTTCATCGAGAAGTGTTTCCAGAAGTTCCTCCAAAAGTCGAATATTCCATGACTGAACTAGGGATGACGTTATTACCGATCGTTGAGATTATGTATGAATGGGGAAAAAAGAGAATCGATCAAATTAAACGAGAAAGCAATAATGGGGTCATTTAGGATAATTTAAATTATCAGTGCTGTTCTTAAACAATTTTATTATAGCTGATAGATGGGTGCTTTATTTCTATACACAAACCGATTAAGATGGTAGAACTTTCCGCAACTTTTATCGTCTTTTTGTAAAAGGGGTGAGCTTATGGGAGTTTGGTATTTCTTAATCTTATTTGTAGGGCTGTTTTTCGTATTTAAAGGACTATTTATGAAAAAGCAATCTTTGTTAATAAAGAAAATTAGTATTGTATTTGTAGGATTATTATGCATTTCATTCTCAATATTTATGTTTTCACCAGGAAGTGCAGAAATAATTTCTGATTTGCTAAATTTGGAATAAAGAATTATGTTAATAGAACAAATGTGGGGCTAAAAGTGGGGAAGTGTAGGGAGCTTACTTTTAGCCCCACTTGCTTTTTCATTCCAACCATCCATAGCTATAGGGAGTTTACGGACTTTCTTGGGAAAACAAGGCTCATTTACAAAGTGAGCTTTTTTATTTATTTGGAAATTTTTGAATACCTTATTGACATTGGAAGGAAAATATTGTTACATTATAGGTAACAGACGTTACCTATTGGGAGGGGGCAAATTTTTTTGGCACCAAAAGAACGGTTTACAGAGGGAATTTTATTGGATTGTGCTTTTGAAATGGCTAGAAAAAGTGGCATTGATAGTATTAATGCAAGGGATTTAGCAAAAGAGTTAGGTTGTTCGACAAAGCCTATCTTTCGATTATTCTCGAGTATGGACGATTTGAAGTACGCAATCTATGAAAGGGCTAACAGTCTTTATAATGAAAGAATGTTTCGGGGCTTACAAGAAAGTTCTTTTTTAGGAATGGGGTTAGCCTATATTAATTTTGCTCGCGACGAAAAAAAGCTATTTGAGCTGTTATTCCTATCCAATAAATATAAAATCTCAAGCTTTTCAGAGTTAATAAATGATGTAGAAAACCAAGGGATTGTAGCGCTAATTTCTAAATTAACTGGATTAACTCAAACCTCTGCTAAATCTCTATTTATAGATATATGGTTAACTACGCATGGTATTGCAACTATGTGTGCGACGAATACTTGCGATTTAGATGGCTCGGAAATTGAGGGTATTTTAAAAGAGGTTTTTGAAGGCGTTAAACAAAAATTGTTCGATGGAGAGAATAAATGAAAATGAAAAATTATTTATGCAATAATAATTCAAGGAGGTTTTTATGCAAACCGTAATACCTGCTACATCTATGTTTATAATTATAGGGTTGTTCATTTTAATTCGTAGAATCCGTTCTATGTACAAACCAACCAAAGGGAGAGGAGGGCGAATAATTCTTCCTCTTCTATTTTTAACACCTGGATTATCATTTTTTCTAAACGCTTCTGGGCACGTCACATACCTTCAATTATCTATAGCGATTTTTTTAGGAGTGGGTTTTTCTATTCCTCTTATTTTATGGTCAGATTATGAAATACGAAATGATGGTTTAATTTATGCGAAGAAAAGTCCTGCTTTTATAATTACTTTCGCCATTATGATTGCTTTACGTTATTATTTTCGACAACATATTTCGACTATCGAACCAGGTACACTCAATATGCTAATTTTCTTACTAGTTATTTGTTATTTAATTCCTTGGAGAATAGCTTGCTACATAAAGTATAAAAAGGTTCTTAAACTAAAAAATACAGTCAGTTTGTAGAACTTCGTATATCTCTAACACCCTCCAAAATGAAACAAGAAGTATAAGTTTGTGAATAAATACACTTAAACAAACGGGTGCATTACTTGAAGATCATAGAGTTGCATATGCAGCTCTTTTTTCTTATTGAACTAAATGCGCTGGGTAGCGAAAAAGAAATGTTTTTTACGTAGGTTACTAATTCTAAGGAGGTGGTTTGAAAATGAAACTGAGAATGTTGTTTGGTATTTTTCTTATACTTAGTCTGACAGCTTGTTCATCAACCAAACAAACTGAAATAACAGATGAGGTTATCTTCTATGGCGAGGGAGAACATTGGAAGGTAAAATATATTTACAATCCTGAATTGTATGACGAAAAAAAAGTTAATTGGGTTGAAATCGAATGGAAAGATCTAGAACTATCGCATGGGGATTTACATAATATTGACATTAAGTTTGAAGGTAGAGATGGGTTAATTACAGGGAATATTGGAGATATGGTAACAAAAATTAACGGGAGCGTTATTTCATTTTTAGTTGGTACTGTTAATAATGAAACATATAAAGAGGATGAATATAAAATCAAAATAAAATTCAATGATGAACAAGATGTTATAAGATTGCAGTTATTGAACTAACGAGGACTTTAGTTAAATATTCGATTTACGAAATACCAAACATAAAAACAGAGCTGATTCTACACATTTTGTAGATTAACTTTATTTTTATGTTTTAACAGCAACAATATTTTAGAAAACAGCCTTAACAAAAGAGGAAGGCACCACCTTAGATTATTATTACGAATAACATCAAAAGCGGTTGATCATTAATTTGAGTAGATGCTTTTTAGTTCTCATATAAAGATGAACTACCTTATGTTTTACAGCATGAATTGAATTGTAATAATTTGTGGAGATGGGAATCAGCTTGGATATACTTGACTTCTATCTTGAAAAAACAGGAGGATTCATCCTATAATAAAAAGGTTATAGGAAAAACAATATAAGGGAGCATCCATAATGACGAATGAAGCAAGATCGCAGGTGAACATTAAGCTCATTTCGACGATTCGTCCGATTGATGGAGAATCCGAAAGTCAGGAAATGTTGCTGACAGGACAACTTTTGGAAAAGGCCGGAAGCTTGTATTTAAAATATGAAGAAGTGCTGGATGATAAAATTATCCACACGACAATGAAACTAGGCAATGAACGTGCTCTTATTATGCGAGCGGGAGCAGTAAATATGCGGCTTCCACTTAATATAATGGAACAACAGACTGGTCATTATGATAGTGAATTTGGTTCAATGCCACTTGTCATCCATACAAAAAAAATGACGTTTTCAAAACAGGCAGTAAGCGGAGATTTCCGTGTACAGTACGATTTACTAATGGGTGGGCAATCCGTTGGCAATTATACATTAGATATTACATTTACGGAGGTACAATGATGAACGCTGTAGAACAAGTACAACAGGCCATTAAGACCGCAATTGCGCAGGCTATTGAAAAAGCTGGCTTAGTTGAGGCTGGGACAGATTTAAATATTCACCTTGAAACACCGAAGGATAAGTCAAATGGGGATTATGCAACTAATATTGCAATGCAATTAACGAAATTAGCAAAAAAACCACCCCGTGCAATTGCTGAAGCTATTTTAGAAAATCTTGAAACTGCTGGGACAGATATCGAGAAAATTGATATTGCTGGTCCAGGCTTTATTAATATCACAGTGCGTAAGGATTTCTTAACGGGTGTTGTGAAGGCAGTACTTGAGCAAGGGGCTGATTATGGTCGTTCAAATGCTGGCGCAGGAGAAAAAATCCAGGTTGAGTTTGTATCTGCAAATCCAACAGGTGACCTTCATTTAGGACATGCACGTGGAGCTTCTGTAGGGGACTCTTTATGTAATGTATTAGATATGGCAGGCTATGATGTATCTCGTGAGTATTATATTAATGATGCAGGTAACCAAATTAATAATTTAGCCTATTCACTAGAAGCTCGTTATAAGCAAGCTTTAGGTCTAGATGCAGAGATGCCTGAGGATGGCTACCATGGTGCTGATATCATTGAAATCGCTGGTAAACTTGCTGGTGAGCATAGTAATACTATTTTATCCAAATCAGACGAGGAACGATTTGCTTTCTTCCGCCAGCATGGTTTAGCTTTAGAATTAGATAAACTAAAAACAGACCTTGCCAACTTCCGAGTAAACTTTGATGTTTGGTATTCTGAAACTTCGCTATATGAAAACGGTAAAATTGAAGTTGCATTAGAGAAATTAAAGGCTAATGGTCATGTATTTGAAGAAGATGGCGCTACATGGTTCCGCTCTACTACATTTGGTGACGATAAGGACCGTGTATTGATTAAAAATGACGGCTCGTTCACATATTTAACGCCAGATATTGCCTACCATGAGGACAAAATTGTTCGTGGCTTCGATAAATTAATCAATATTTGGGGAGCTGACCACCACGGCTATATTCCACGTATGAAAGCAGCTATTCAAGCACTTGGCTATGACCGTGATACGCTTGAGGTTGAAGTTATCCAGATGGTACAGCTTTATAAAAATGGCGAAAAATTTAAAATGTCAAAACGTACAGGGAACGCTGTGACTATGCGTGAACTAGTTGAAGAGGTTGGATTAGATGCAGTTCGTTATTTCTTCGTAAAAACTGCAGGCGATTCTCATATGGACTTTGACCTTGACCTAGCTGTTTCTCAATCAAATGAAAACCCAGTGTATTATGCACAATACGCGCATGCACGTATTTCATCGATTTTACGTTCAGCTAATGAGCAAGGCTTTGCTGCAACAAAAGATCATTTAACGCTATTAACGGCTGAAAAAGAGATTGATTTATTGAAAAAAGTGGGCGATTTCCCGAAAGTGGTAGCTGAAGCTGCGAAGCACCGCACACCACACCGCATCGCAAACTATATTCAAGAAACAGCAGCAGCTTTCCATAGCTTCTATAACGCTGAAAAAGTGTTAGATGCTTCAAATAAAGAACTAACAGAAGCACGTTTGGCCCTTATTACCGCTGTGCGCACAACAATTGCAAACGCGTTACGCTTAATCGGAGTATCCGCTCCAGAAAAAATGTAATAATGTTTTTACCCCCTAGCATGATATTGTGCTGGGGGGTTTTTTTGTGGCTCGGATGGATGGAAGGGTCGAAGTGACGGATAGAATCTCCAAATGGGTTTATTCAACTGCCTTGAGTATTGTTTTTTCTGTTAATTTCGAAAATTTTGTTGAAGTTTACGTTAACGTCAATGGTATACTGATGGAAATTGAGAGGGGGGAGAAGATGAAGACGATTCAAGAAGTGGCAAAGGAGTTTACTGTCTCTACACGAACCATTCGCTATTATGAGGAGCTTGGGCTTCTTCATCCTAGTCGTTCATCTACTAATCAGCGAACCTTTTCAAAAAAAGAGTTAGCCAAGCTTAAACTTATTTTTCGAGGAAAGCGTTATGGATTTTCTCTTGAGGAAATCAAGGAGATGGTTCTGCTATTTGATTTTGATCGTACGGGGATTCAGCAATTAGAGCGAACAGTCGAATATGGGGAACAAAAAATACAAGAAATTGATAGTAAAATAACAGAGCTTGTACAAATGAAGATGGAATTACAGCAATTACATGACAAATTTAGTGAAAAATTAGCGATTTTAAAGGGAGAGATGCACGGTGAATAGTTCAAATTTATTAGCACGGAATGCCCGAAAGTATCCAACAACTGAAGCAGTGATTTGTCATGGTCGACGTGTGACCTATCGCGATTTAGATGAGCAAGTGACAAGACTTAGTCATGCTTTGCTTGAGAGGGGTGTTCGGCAAGGAGATAAGGTCATCATTTTTATGCCAAATGTTGTAGAGTTTGTTGTTAGCTATTTTGCGATTCAACGTATTGGGGCAATTGTTGTTCCAGTCAATGCGAAATTTACCTTACAAGAGGTAGAGTTTGTGGCACAGCATGCAGAGGCTACAGCTATTCTTGTACATGAAGCTATTTTTCATGCAGTCGAAAATATTTCGATCATACCAATGAAAATTAAAACGGGTCAAGAGACAGCTGGTTGGTTAAGCTTTGAAGCATTAATTCAAAGTGCCAGCTCACAAACAATTGATTGTCAGCTCAATGAGGATGACGCTTCGACAATTTTATATACCTCAGGGACAACAGGAAAACCAAAAGGTGTGTTATTTAGCTATCGTAATATTTTAACCGTAGCACAAATGATTGCTGTCGAGATGGAGGTAAAGCCCGAAAGCCGCATCCTTCTAATGATGCCGTTAACGCATTCAGCTCCTTTGCATTTATTTTTAATGGCGGGAATGCTTGTTGGCTCGACACATGTATTAACCTCAACATTTACACCCGATTTGTTCTTGGATTCAATAGAACAGGAGAAGACAACGCATTTCTTTGGCGCACCAGTTGCCTATTTGTTAACAGCTCAAATGCCGAGATTACAAACTGCTGATTTATCCTCTATGAAGTGGTGGGTATATGGTGGTGCACCATTATCACAAAATGAAATCAGTTATATACAAAAAGCTTTCCGTACAAATCATCTAACATGTGTTTATGGATTAACGGAGGCTGGTCCAAGCGGCTCATTATTATTTGGTGAGGAACATAAGACAAAGGCAGGAAGTATAGGAAAACGAGCACCTCTTGGAACGGAGCTACGTATTATTAATGAGGATGGAGAGGATGTACGTGCTGGTGAGGTAGGTGAAATTGTGCTATTTGGAGAGGGCAATATGCTAGGCTACTACAAGGACGACATTGCGACGAAGGCAGCATTTATAAATGGCTGGTTAAAAACTGGTGATTTAGCCCGTGTGGATGAAGATGGGTATATATGGATTGTTGATCGCAAGAAGGATGTGATTATTTCTGGTGGTGTCAATATTTTTCCAAAGGAAATTGAAGATTGTATTGTAAATTTTGAGGGGATTTTTGAGGTAGCGGTTATCGGTGTACCTCATCCACAGTGGGGTGAAACAGTAAAGGCTGTTTATGCTGCCAGAACAGAAATTGATGACAAGGCTCTTCGACATTATTTGGAGCAGCATCTCGCTAAATTTAAAATTCCACGAATTTTTGAGCAAGTGGAAGCGCTTCCGCGGAATGCTTCGGGCAAAATATTAAAACAATCCTTGAAGGGACAAGAGGTGAGATAATTATGAAGGTGTTACAGCAGGAAGAAATGAAAACAACGAACTTTTTTAAAGATAACGATACGCTCCATAGTATTTTAGAAATAATGCTTGATAAAGAATTTGCGGAATATGCAACACGTGAGCTAACAGATTTTGGAGAGCTTTGTGCTGGAGATATTGATAGGAGAGCGAAGCATACAGATAGAGAGGGCGAGCCTCGATTACAACGTTATAATGCTTACGGTGAAGAGGTATCAGAGATTTGGGTCAATGATGGCTACAAAAAAACAATAGAAGAGACGTATAATACAGGGATTGTGGGCTATGTGCATAAAAATATTCCGCAACTAGGAAGAAAGGGTAATTATGTATATAGCTTTGCCCAAGGGTATTTACTATCCCATGCTGAGCCTGGCTTTTATTGTCCTGTTACATTAACAATGGCTACAGCTTATTTACTCGATCACTATGCGAATGATGAGGTAAAGGAACGCTTTTTACCACATGTTTGTGCAACAGGTGATACTGAGCTCTATGAGGGAGCAACCTTTTTAACAGAACGACAAGGTGGCTCGGATGTTGGGGCAAATGCTGTAGAGGCAAGACAGGAAGGCGAGCAGTTCCGTTTATATGGTGAAAAATATTTTGCATCCAATGTAGGCATGTGTGGTGTAGCAATGGTACTGGCGCGACTCCAAGGGGCTTCTGCAGGCTCTAAAGGGCTAACATTATTTGCAGTTGCATGGCGAGCGGAGGATGGTACTGTGAATAACCTTCGTATTCGTCGCTTAAAGGATAAGCTTGGTGTGAAGGCAGTTCCCTCTGGTGAGGTAGAATTTGAAGGTGCACTTGCCTATATTGTAGGTGAGCCGAATAAAGGAATTTATTATATGCTAGAGGCACTTAATCTATCAAGAATTTGCAATGCCGTAGCTTCTTTAGGTATTATGCGACGTGGCTTTTTAGAGGCAAAACATTATGTGACAAATCGTTATGCCTTTGGTAAGCCTTTAACGCAATATCCAATGATTCAGGATACACTAGGAAAATTTGCGGCAAAGCTTCATGTGGAAGTAGCAACAGTTTTTGATCTTATTCAGCTATATGATAAAGTGACAAGTGGTCAGGGCAATCATGAGGATATGATGATGAATCGTTTAAATATAGCCATTATGAAAAAGGAAACAGCCGAGCAAGCGGTGAAATATGCAAGTGAAGCGATTGAATTACATGGTGGAAATGGCTATATTGAAGACTTTGTGACACCTCGCTTACTAAGAGATGCACAGGTGCTTACGGTGTGGGAAGGAACTGCCAATATACTGGCATTAGAGCTGATTCGTTTAGTAGATAAGTTCCAAGCTCATAAGTTGTTTGTACGTATTATGGAGGAACGCTTAGCTAAGGTAGCTAACAGCACTCTAAGCCAATTAGTAGTGGAACAATTAGTACAATTGAAATCGACATTGCATACGTTTAGCTCTTTGGATGAAGCAACGAAAACTTATGAGGCAAAAGCGGTAGCAGAAAAAATGGCGCATATGTATGAAAGCGTTGTAGCTGTGGAATGGGCTCACAGATTCGGTGGTAAATATGAAAAGCTGGCAGATATATATTTAGAGCATACATGGGCATTAAGAGAATTAGGGGCACCGATGAAAACAGTTCAATATTTTGCAGATATTCTTTAACTTCTTTCAGCAGAAG
>NZ_DKJS01000016.1:0-9323 GCF_002455205.1 Lysinibacillus sp. UBA6686
TATCGTACCGGAGGTGCCTGGTTATTTATATGCGTTATTTGAATACGGGCTTAAGAAAGGTCTGGTCTATTTCCTTCATTGACAATAAGCTCTTCAAATCCTGTTAATACTTTTTGTTCGCCGTTTTTAGTACCAACAATTTGGATGTTCTCATCTTTCTTCATCTGTGATATATAGAAAGGTGTTATTACTTCAACCTTACCTGAATCTACTAATTCGTTAATGCGAACAACGAGTGCGCCACGTGCTGCCAAAGCATCTTTTTCTTGGCCACCATAGGCTTCATCAACAGATTTTTTACGCATAATCCACACCAGCTTTGTTGCAGGATTCTCTTCTTGTAATTCCGAAAGTGCCAATAAGGTATTGATAGCTGAATGGCCACCACCAATAACTGCAATCTTCTTATTGGTATATCTCTCAGTATTCGTATTTATGTCTGGGATACCATACTCAATGTGATCTGATAATGCTTTTTCATTTTGTAGCCATACACCTGTAGAATTTGCTGGGTTTGGGTTCCCCCATGTCCCTGTTGCATCAATAACAGCTCTCGCCTCAATAATACGGATGTCATTCTCTTGTTCAATATAAATAGTAAAGGACTGTTTTACTCGATTTTTTGTCTTCATCTTAACATTAAATTATCGTGAAATTCCTACTACTTTTGCGTTCAATTGAATGTTAGGCTTTATTTGTACTAGCTCAGACAACGGCTTTAAATAAAGATTAATTAGTTCATGTCCTGTCGGTAACGTATCTAAATTAGGTTCTACCCAACCTGAGACATCTAATAAAGCTTTAGCAGCTTTATTGATGTTAAATTGAAAATAGTGTAACATGCCCCCAAGTACGAATATTGTGTGCTACTTCACGCCCAGCCTCTAGTAAAATAAATGCATGCTTTTGTTCCACTAAATGAGCAGCTGCAGCTAATCCAATTGGACCTGCACCAATACTTACTATTGGTAATTTTTTATTTATATTAAAGCTTCTGGCACCTCAATGCCTTTAGCAATAGTACAACATGATTCAGTTGGTTTGAATACTTTAAGTGTTTTCATAAATAAACCCTTCCTCTTTATAAACGTATATAAGCATCCCCTTATATATTGTGTGTTTTTTACGCCTAGCTATAAGCTAGACGTGAAACGACTAAATGTAATTAACATACTTCATTTACACAGAATTTATCCTTTATTTCTTTTGTAGCTTTTTCAAACTGGAACCATGTTGAAAGTCCATAACGTTCATTATCTCCTTTAAAGAAAAAATCGAGAGCAAATGATTCAGCTTGGGGTAATGTATATTCTCTACTTTTCATAATGAGAGTCAAATATGAAATGAAATATTCTTTTGTCAGCACACTTGCATGATTAACAGTCATCGTTATTCATCCTTCTATTTAATGGCTTGAATTATAGCTGAGACAATATAGTTTTCTAAATCATAATTAGGCTCCCATTCACGGATAAATTCCTTTGACTCATCTTTTGGTTCAATTGAGATATTTGTAAAGCCTGCATCTTTTAAAAGTGCTTCGTATTCTTCAATGGAAATCGCACCAGAGACACATCCAGAATATAATTTCATATCTGATAAATAATTTTCTGGTAAAGTTGCTGTTAACACAACATCTGAAATTGCTAAGCGACCTCCTGTTTTTAAAGTTCGATAGGCTTCTTTAAATACCTGTGGTTTGTTAGGTGATAGATTAATCACACAATTTGATATGATGATATCCACTGTATGATCTGCAACAGGCATATGCTCAATTTCGCCTAAACGAAACTCTACATTTTCAAAACCTGGCTTCTCTGCGTTACGACGCGCCTTTGAAATCATTTCAGGTGTCATATCAATGCCAATTACTCGACCGTCTTTTCCTACCTTTGGTGCAGCTAAGAAACAATCGAAACCACCACCAGAACCTAAATCGACAACAATTTCTCCAGGCTTCAAATCCGCAATTGCTTGTGGATTGCCACAACTCAGTCCCATATTGGCCCCATCAGGAATTGAAGCAAGTTCTTCTTTTGTATAGCCCATTTTTTGCGAAATTTCTTCAATGGAAATATTTTGAGTATCATTTGGATTACAGCAGCTAGAAGCTGGTGTACAGCATTCTTGTGAGCTGTTTAATTTTAGGGCTACTTTCGCATAATTTTCACGTACATTCGCCCGAATATCATCTTCTCTTTTCATGTAAAATCCTCCTTAACACGATGTTGGTGAATATCCTACTAACATTAAGCCTAGTTCTCCATTCTCTTCTTCTGCATGAATCGTAACATCTGTTAATTGTGATGCAATATCAGGATGAATGGCGACTTCGATACCTTCAATTGTTTGAATAGCATCTTCTGCTACTGGTGCTTCTAAACCTACACCTAAATTAACTCCACAGCAGCCTGCAATACCAAAGAAACGAAGCGTTTTAACCTCTGAATCAGCTAATACCTGTTCTAAATAATTTTTACCTTCTGGGCTCATTTTCATTTGATTTTCTCTCCTTTTAGTTCATGTAAACCTTTTGTTCCAACTGGTGGCGTTTTTATCCATGGAATAGCTACAAATTGATTGTTGCTGATGGATTTAACTTCTTTCAGCCATTTTGTTTCAGCTTGTTGTTTTTGAATTAATATTGGACTTGTTGTGTGGATTGAAGAAAAGGTCTGATTGACAACCCACCAATCAACAGACAATCCAGCACGTTGCAGATCTTCCTGTAAGCGTGTCGCTTCATAAACAGGTGTTGCTTCAGGAAGTGTTACAATGGCTACACTCGTATAAGTGGCATCACGTAATCTTGGTAACAGGTTAGAAACAGCTGGCGGAACATCACCTTGCGAACGGCTTATTTCACGATGGTAAGCTTCTGTCGCATCTAGTAACAATAACGTATGCCCTGTTGGTGCTGTATCAATAATAATGACTTCATCTTGGTGATTTTCTACTACGTTAGCAAACGCACGAAATACTGCAATTTCCTCTGTACAAGGAGAAGCCAAGTCCTCTTGTACAAATGCTAAACCTTCTTCGTTCATCGTTTCACTTGCCTTTGCAAGCACTTCAGCTTCATAATTTGCAACTTCTACTTTCGGATCTATACGACTTATCGTTAAATTTTTGATTTGGTCATCACCAAATGTCCAATTTAAATGCGCGGCAGGATCTGTTGTAGTTAAATGTACATGAATACCCTCTTCTGCTAATCGTAAGGCAATATAAGAAGCAACCGTTGTTTTACCGACTCCACCTTTCCCCATCGTAAAAATCAGTTTCGGTTTACGTTCTAAATAATCAGCAATCATTTCTTCCACTTCAGGAACCTTAGTTTCTTCGATTGATTCATTTGTATGTGTAATGTCTTGATTGGTCATCCACGCTTGCATACGCTCAATACTTGATAATGAGTACGGTACAAACGGTAAGTAGAAATGTTCAAATCGATTTAGTTCTTCAGGAATTCTGGCTAATGCATCCGATTGACGCGCAATGAAAGCCTCTTCGATATTATCAGTAGAATTGACATTACTCATATATCCATTAATTAATAAAGTCTGATTTTGAATACCAATTTCAAACAATTCGTGAGAGGCACGTGCTGCTTCTTTTAAAGGGTTTTCTTCAGGACGTGTCACCAACATTAATGTTGTTTGATTGGCATCCTTTAAACGATCAACAGCCCTTTTATAGACTTCACGTTGTGGCTCTAATCCTTTTAAAGGACCTAAACATGAAGTGCCAGTCGTGTTTTCATCTAGAAACGTAGACCATGCAGAAGGAAGTTGTAATAAACGTAGTGTATGTCCTGTTGGTGCTGTATCAAACACAACAGTGTCAAAATTTCCAATCACTGAAGTATCAGTCAATAGTGTTGCGAATTCATTAAAGGCAGCAATTTCTACTGTACATGCGCCAGAAAGCTGTTCCTCCATATTTTGTAGTACCACATCAGGGAGTTTTCCCCGGTACGGACCAACCATTTGCTCTTTGTAATGTTGAGCTGCTTGTTCAGGGTCTAAATTTATCGCAAATAAATTGTCTATGCCTTCAATTTTTGTTGGACTATTAGAAAGCGTTTGACCAAAAATATCTTGTAAGTTGGATGCAGGATCAGTACTAATTAAAAGTACCTTTTTCCCTTCACTTGCAATGGCTATTGATAGACTACAAGCAACAGATGTTTTTCCTACGCCCCCCTTCCCTGTAAAAAACAGGAACGGGGTGTCAGGAAAATGACTTCTTGTAAAGCGTTCCATTTTAGGCATCTCCTTTTAGTGACAAGCGTACTTTCGGCTTTTGTAATAGTTCTTCTTCTGAAAGCCCTGACCACTGTGAAAATTGCTCATTTGTTGGATATTTCCCTTTACAAAGTAATTCTCCATCCACAAACGTTGCAGGTAAGGCCTCCATTCCTTCTGACATTAAAAGTTGATTGATTGTTTCGTTTTCTACAAAAGCATTCGGTTCGTTTGTAAGATTAAATCGTTCAGCTTCAAAGTTGGTTTTCTTTAAATTATTCATTATAAATGACATACGCAATAATTCTGGGTCTATAGAGGGTCCACATAAGCCTGTAGAACAGCACATTGCTGGCTCATAGATATGAATTTTTTTCAATTTATTTCAGCTCCTCGGCTACAAATTTTTCAATACGTTTTCCTATAACATCACGAACATTTTGAAAAACTGACCACTTTTCTTCTTCTGAACCTGACGCTTTTGCTGGATCTTCAAATCCCCAATGTTCACGACGAACATGAGGAGGCGTCATCGGACACTTATCAGCGGCATCCCCACATAACGTAACAACTAATGTTGCATTGTTTAATGTCTCAAAATCAATTAAGTCTGATGTATGATTCGATATATCAATGCATACCTCCGCCATCGCTTTAACAGCATTCGGATTTAGACCATGTGCTTCAATACCAGCACTTTTAACTGTCCAATTGGTAGGTAGTAATTTTTTTGCCCAACCTTCAGCCATTTGACTACGGCATGAGTTTCCTGTACACAAGAAGTAGAGTGTATTTGTCATAATAATGCTCCTTATAATTTAATGGTTTTAAAGTATTTTTTCTGCCAACGTAAGGCAACCCATACAAGTCCTATGAGAACAGGTACCTCGACTAGTGGTCCAATAACAGCCGCAAACGCTACCCCACTATGAAGACCAAATACACCAACTGCAACGGCAATGGCTAACTCAAAATTGTTACTTGCTGCTGTGAATGAAAGAGCTGCTGTGACTGGATAAGATGCTCCTGCTTTACGTGAAGAAAAGAATGAAACAGCAAACATCACCACAAAGTAAATAAATAATGGAATAGCAATTCGTACTACATCGAGTGGTAGTTCGACTAACTTCTCACCTTTTAAGGCAAACATCATCACAATCGTGAACAAAAGTGCAATTAAAGTAAGTGGTGAAATCTTCGGTAAGAACTTTTCCTCATACCACTGTTTGCCTTTTGTTTTAATACCGATCCATCGTGTGAGGAACCCTGCAGCAAATGGTATGCCTAAATAAATAAGGACGCTCTTTGTAATTTCCCACATGGAGATGGATACATTGAAATTCTCTAAACCAAACCAACCAGGTAATACATTTAAGAAAAAATAAGCAAAAATTGAATACGTCACGATTTGAAAGATGGAGTTAAAAGCAACTAAACCAGCTACGTATTCACGGTCTCCTCGTGCTAAATCATTCCATACAATGACCATTGCAATACAGCGAGCTAGACCAATCATAATGAGTCCAGCCATGTATTCAGGATAATCGTGCAGGAAGATGATGGCTAAAAAGAACATTAAGAACGGTCCTAGTAACCAGTTTTGAAAAAGGGATAGTAAAAGCACCTTCCAATCCTTAAACACTCGCCACATTTCTTCATACTTTACTTTTGCTAATGGAGGATACATCATCACAATTAACCCTAT
This sequence comes from Lysinibacillus sp. UBA6686, assembly GCF_002455205.1. Taxonomy (NCBI): domain Bacteria; kingdom Bacillati; phylum Bacillota; class Bacilli; order Caryophanales; family Bacillaceae; genus Lysinibacillus; species Lysinibacillus sp. UBA6686. The sequence continues at coordinate 5,953 of NZ_DKJS01000016.1, forward strand.
AGCAATAGGTATGGATGTTGTTCCAATAGACATGGACTCTAATGCTTCACCAATTTTGGGCATAGTGATACTTAATAAAACACCTATTCCCATCGCAACAAATATCCAAAGAGTTAGGTAACGATCTAGGAAAGAAAGCTGTTTGGTTAAAGACTCATTACTCATTATCAGTTCCCCCTACATGGCAACAATCTGTTACACAGTTACACCCGTTTAAAGGATGTATTTGTTCTAAAATGCCCTGCATCAGTGGCGTTTGATCCTCTACTAAACGGTAATGTTTCCAAGTCCCAACTTTACGTTCCGTAATAATACCTGCCTCCTTTAATTTTCGTAGATGTTGACTAACTGCTGGTTGTGATATTCCTAGAACATCCACAAAATCACATACACATACCTCCCCATTTTTCATGCATGCAAGTAATTTAATGCGATTCAAATCAGCTGCTGCTTTTAATTGTTTTTCAATTAGCGTGTTTTCCATTTATCTGCACTCCTTATATAATCATTTACTTATATATTATTTTAAATAAAATCACCTCGATAAAGAAAGGTGAAATGATACATATATAACTATATTCTTATATTATGATTTAATGTTTTGAATTGCAACAGATTTTTACCCTATTTGATGTTGCTTTGAAATAAAGTTTGAGCAAAAATACCTCGTAAACCCTTATTTTATGATAAATAAGAAGAATCCCTTTTGAAAAAAGATTGATCAAAAGGGATACCTCTTTAGCAGTTTTAAGTTAGGTTTTTATAAAAAAGTTTGATTGTTTTCTACCTGTGTTGCTCAACAATCGCGCCCTTTAATGGAATAACTAAAATACGGGCTTTTATACTGTAAACATCTCCCTTTTAAATTTCAATAAATGGAAGTATTTTGTTACAAGGGAGCAACCAGAAATTTTAATTCTAAATTTATTGAATGTAAAATTCCAATATATTAGAATATAGGGAATACATAATAAGGAGGCTCTTTTATGAAACACCTTTATTCTCCATATCCAGCTGAAAGCATTTCCTTACAAGTAGAATCCTCACCTGTTTGGGAAGTGATACTTGGTATTGCAGGGTACACACATGGACAACTTCGACATACATTCGATTTAGATGAAAAGTGGATATCAGAGCAAGATTCAATGTCTTCATCATTATTAAAACATTTGAAGGTAATTGAGGAGACCAATTTATGGTATGGACTGATTATGCTTCAAGATAAACTATCTGCATTATCTGTTCAAGATTTTTCGAATCAACTTTCAGAAATTCCAATTGCTCGCTTTTATGACATACTTTTGCCGTACAAAGATCGGAATACTGAGCCTATAAGAAAAGCGACAGCCACTGAACATCATCGAGGTGAATTATTTGAGAAGTATTCGACATATTTTGAAGACCACGATTACTTAGGTGGGTATGTGCGTAATCTTAGTCGTTATACACAACAAGAAATTTGTGACCTATTCAACAATACATTGGTTGAGTGGTACATGTGGGTAAGTCAACAAGAAGAATGGGAAAAATGGACTCATGCGCTTGCTTTTGAACAGAAACAATACAAATCATTGGATATAACAAATCCTATTGAGGAAATCGAACGAATTACGGGTGGAATCAAGTATCTCCCTGAACCTTCTGTCTGGAATGTCAAATTAATTCCACACGTATCTTATCGTCCTTGGATCTTAGGAAAACGCACACCTGATACTAAACTTTTCTTTTATCCTTTAAAGGAAGAATATTTGATAGAGCCTGGTGTTCCATCAAATGAGTTAATTCGTGGTCATAAGGCCTTAGGGGATGAACTTCGATTGAAATTGCTTTATCAACTTCTAAAGGGACCTTTATCACTTCAAGAGTTGAGCGTGCAGTTTAATACATCTAAAACAACACTACATCACCAACTTTCTATATTGAAAGCAGCAAAGTTTATTCGTGTTGATAAAGGTATCTATTCAGCAAATCTAACGCAGATTAACGCTTTTTCTGGACGACTTACTCAGTACCTGGGGGTTCACAAATGAATAAGTTCTCTAAGGCATTTAAAGCACTTTGGATAGGTGAAATTGTATCCGAATTTGGTGGAGCAGCTGGAGGAATCATTAATGGATTGTTACTTTATGAATTGACAGGTTCAAGGGAATGGATGGGTGTACTTTGGCTTGTATATTTTATCCCCTCTTTAATTTTGCAAGGCATTAGTGCGCCTTTCCTAAACCATGTTGTGAAGGAGAAAATGCTTCAAAACATACAGTTGATTCGTGCTGGAGCCTACATCCTTCCACTTGTTGGTTATTTAATTGGTACAGACGTGGGAACCATTTTAGGATTAGTCGTTCTACAATGTTTGTTAGGCTTGATGCAACCAATTTACGCAAGTCTATCTTTTTCACTTCTACCAGAAATTTGTAAAGAGAAAGAACTTGTCGAAGCAAATGCATTACTAGATGGAACTATTCGACTTATGAGTTTTATCGCTCCTGGAGCAACTTCATTATTGCTATTGGTCAGTCCTATACATTTTATATATGGATTTTCATCTGTTATGTTCCTCGTCAGCTTTCTCGCACTTTCACGTATCCCTCAATCAAGTAAGAAGAAAGTGGCAACTTGGACAAAGAAATTTTGGTGGGCAGAAATGAAGGAAGGCTATCGAACATTCTTTAAATATCCAAATCTTTTTCGACTTACCATACTTTCTTCCACGGTACAATTTGCGGTTGGAGCAACGATGGTTTTAAGTATTCCTTTTATACGAGGAGACCTTAATGGTCATTCTTGGGAATATGCGGTCTTTTCTGGGTCTTTCCCAGTCGGTTATGCTGTAGGTATGGTACTACTTACGAAGTTACCAAAAACTTATCAAACTATGTACCTCGGTTTAATAGGAGGAGGTCTTTCATTCGTACTCTTGTTTTTTGTAAATTCAGTTCCTATTGCATGGGTGTGTGAATTGTTTGGAGGAATGGTATTTCCTTTATTCAATGCTCAAAGTGCAGCAATTTTTCAGCGTGAAGCTCCTAGAGATCGTTTAACCCAACTAAGTGCAGTTCGATTACTATTCATTCGAGTTACCATGCCATTAGGGATATTGTTTGCTTCCTCAACATTTTTAAATTTAAGTACGCGTCAAATATATGCGATTGTTGGGATGTTAATTGTTTTACCTGGATTATTTCACCTCCTTGCTTCATTTTCCCAACCAAATAAAGATTTACTTACAAATAAAAAATAAAAAACAAGTAAATATAGCTTTAGAATACAGATTGATCAAAATGGAGTTAATCTTTATCTAACTCTATATTTCAACAATAACATCCATTGAAAACGTTCCTCAATAATCTGGCCCGATTGTGGAATAAGAA
>NZ_DKJS01000072.1:0-24081 GCF_002455205.1 Lysinibacillus sp. UBA6686
GAGAGTAGGACGTCGCTAGGCACACAGCAACCACTGAGAAATCAGTGGTTTTTTTATTTTACGATTGGTTATCAAAATGAAGTTAGTTGAGTGGGAACCTGGAATAATAGAGTAGAAGTAATGCTAATTAAATTAATTTCACGAAAGGTAGATGCTTATCTATTTAATTTTGTATTCATCAGAAACAAATGAATAACCTGAGATCGTCAAAAATTTTAGCATATGTCATAGTTTGAACTCTTCAACTTAAGTTGAACTAAAGCGCTACTTTCCTATTCAAACGTATACCATAAAATGCTAAAATTTAAATAGCTTTCAAAATAAAGGGGTGCTTAAAATGGCGACAGGCTTATATAGCAAGGAAATTCAAATTGAGAAGGAAAAATTACAAGCATTTATTCAAAATAAAGAAGAATGGGCTGAGCTTATACCAGGTTACTTACATCATGAGTTTCCCAATGAACAAGATATGATTTGGGTNNTTTCAAGGGGATTTTGGCTTTATTCAAAAGGCTGTAAAAGTGGAACTTAAATATAAGGAATCCACTACAAATCAAGTTATGTTTGATCTGATAGGATTATCAGACCCTATAAATGGCGATGGCTTTTTTGAAATTAGACAAGAACAGGGAGATACATGTCAGCTTGTAGGAAATTTAACAATGAAAGCCAGTGGTTTTTTAGCCGGAATGATGAATCCTATATTAGAAAAATTCGTTCCACAATTGGTAGAGCAACTAGTACAAAAAATGGCAGTTAAAGCAAGCCTATAAAGTGAATAACTATTAGAGCAGTTAAGTTTTTGTAAGTATGATTATATCTAATAAGTTGAAAAGATCGTTGCTTTAGAGAGCAATGATTTTTTTATGTTGATTAGTAAATGTCAGTCCTCTATGTTGCGGTGTACATTGCATGTAGGAAAGTAATTTATCATCGAAGGTAAGCATATGTCGCATTAAACAAATGTTTTAGATATGTCTTTAAGTATTATGGAATAACTTGACAAAATTATTTATATATTTTAAATTTGAGTAAGTACTCAAATTTAAAGAAAATAGTGGTGAAGATGTTTGACAACGAAAAAGGATAAAATTCTAGAGGCAGCATTTGACTTATTTACTAAAAAGGGCTTTAATGCAACGACTACTAAAGAAATCGCATTAACAGGTGGTGTGGCAGAGGGACTAATCTTTTATTATTTTAAAGATAAAGAGGATCTTCTCTATAAACTCATTCGAGAATTTTCTTTTATTGGCTCTCTCCAAAAAGAAATAATGGAGTTATCCAAGATGGAGCCATATCCAGCTTTAATTCAATTTGGACGATTATATGCTAATTTTTTGTCACAAAATAAAAATTTTTTAATTTTTATTTGGTCTCCGGAAATCGTACAAAACTCAGATGTAGGTGAGGAGATTGTGGATTTTATTTCTATAATGCGTGAACAAGCTAGTGTATTCATATCAAGGGTTATTCTATGTTCCGTTGAGAAAAAGGTCATTGATACAGCAGCCTCAATGTTTCTTTCGTCGATATTAACCTATGTATTAGTTGAAGAAAGGAAAAAGGGCGACAATCTATTAGTAAATCAGTATATAGAGGAGGTAATTACAGTTATTTTAAAGGGTATACAAAATACATAAAAATTTTTCAGAAAAAATTGAGTAAATACTCAGTATTTTTTCGGTGAAGGAAGGTACATCTATGCTTCAATGGATTGATATTTATACACTTATTTGGTTATTCCCTATTATGTTTATCCTCCATGATTTTGAAGAAATTATTTTGGTTGAGAAGTGGTTAAATAATAAATCTTCAATTTTGTATGCAAAACTACCAACAAAAGCAGCTGATAGAGTGATTAAGCAATTTTCGATGTCAACAGCACAGTTTGCAGTAGCTGTAGTGGTTATATTTTTCTTTGTAAGTGGTTCGACTTTTAGTGCCAGTCAATTTGTGAATCAAGGGCAATTAGGAAATATTTATATATTCACTATAGTTACGTTAACCTTTTTTCTTCATGCTTTTACCCATCTAGGGCAGACAATATTTCTTCGTTCTATAACACCTGGTGCTGTCACATCGTTAATTATCATTATTCCATATAGCTTAATTTTGTATCATTCACTATTAATGAATAATGTTATAACATGGAACATCATTTTTATTTGCTTACCATTTTGTCTATTATTAATACCACTTGCTTTATTTGCACACTGGGTTGGTAGAAAGGTTATTTGATAAAAAGTTTTTATGTCAATCTGATGTAAAAGCTATCCTACTTAGTGGGATAGCTTTTTATCGTGTTATAATTAAATAAGAATATAACGGAAATGGGTGTTTTGTTTTGCAAAAGAAAAAGCCGATTGTAGAAGGGTTAGAGCGCTTTCGACAACAACAAAATATTTCCTTTCATGTCCCAGGGCATAAACACGGTGCGCTATCTCATCTTCCTCAGGCCTTTAAAGATGTTATGCGATATGATGTAACGGAGTTATCAGGTCTTGATGACCTACATCATCCTGAGGAAATGATATTAGAAGCAGAAAATTTATTGGCAGATACATATGGGACAATGAAAAGCTTCTTTTTAGTAGGTGGATCTACGGTTGGGAATTTAGCAATGATCTATGCTACCTGTAAAAAGGATGATACGATTATTGTTCAACGTAATGCTCATAAGTCGATTTTTCATGCAATTGAGCTGGTTGGAGCAAGACCTGTATTTGTCTCACCCATGTGGGATGATCAAACACTAACAGCAACGCATGTTTCCTATAAGGATTTAAAAGAAGCCGTTGATTATTATCCAGAGGCCCGGGCTGTTGTTTTAACATACCCTACTTATTATGGTATGACATCTAAAGAAATTCAGCAGCAGATAGCCTACTGCCATGAAAAGGGAATTCCTGTCTTAGTAGATGAAGCACACGGAGCCCATTTTAGTGCCTGTGCCTTATTCCAACCATCAGCATTGACGTTTGGTGCAGATATAGTGGTACAGTCAGCACATAAAACTCTACCTGCAATGACAATGGCATCCTTTATGCATGTTAATTCAGATATCATTAATGTCGATAAAATAAATTACTATCTACGTATGCTGCAATCTAGTAGCCCATCCTATCTTTTATTAGCTTCTTTAGATGATGCACGCTATTATATACAGACATATATGGAGAGTGATGGTGCATATATAATAGAAAAAAAGAATCAATGGGTAGAAGCATTACGGGCAATAGGATCTTTGAAAGTTATCGAGGTAGATGACCCTATAAAATTATTACTCCGTGTAGAGGGCTATAGCGGTTTCCAACTACAAGAGGCACTGGAGGCAAAACAAGTATATGTAGAGCTAGCAGATGCAAATCAGGTTTTGTTGGTACTACCTTTATTAAAACAGGGGCATAACTATCCCTTTGCAGAAATTCGTGTCCGTATTAAGGAGGCGATAACAATATTGTTAAATACACCGAAAGCAGATATAATAACAGCTCCACATACAGCCTATAATTTTGTAGCCATTACCGAACCAGCTTATTCTATTGAGGAAATTGAAAAATCAGAAAAGGAATGGTTACCGTATATGCGAACAATGGGGCGAATCTCATCAAGCATGGTTATTCCTTACCCTCCAGGCATTCCATTACTTGTTCCAGGGGAAAAGATAACAGTGGCAAAATTGAGCCAGCTTGAGGAATTATTGGCTACAGGTGCAACATTCCAGGGAAATCACCGTTTAGAAGAAAAAATGATTGAGGTCATGAAATAGTTGGAGGCAATTACAGGATGAACAGCAATTTATTTATAACATTTGAAGGTCCAGAGGGTGCCGGAAAGACAACAGTCATTCAAAAAATAGCTGAGCGACTAGCTCAGGAGAATATCGATGTATTAGCAACGAGAGAACCTGGTGGTATAGAGATTGCTGAAAAAATTCGGACAATCATTTTAAACCCAGCACATACAGCAATGGATGAACGAACAGAGGCATTATTGTACGCAGCGGCTCGAAGTCAGCATTATTTTGAAAAGGTTAGACCTGCATTAGATGCGGGGAAAATGGTGATTTGCGATCGCTTTATTGATTCTTCATTAGCTTATCAAGGATATGCACGTGGTATCGGTGTGGATGAGGTATTATCTATTAATGAGTTTGCAATCGGTAAGAAATTGCCTGATATCACAATTTTATTTGACCTTGAACCAGAGATTGGTTTAGCACGTATTCATGCTCATGGTGAACGAGAGGTAAATCGATTAGATGTTGAAAGCTTAGCCTTTCATCAGAAAGTTCGTGAAGGTTATTTACAACTAGTGGATCGTTACCCGGAGCGAATACATGTTGTTAATGCTGAGCAAAATATTGAGCGTGTTGTAGAAGATGTATGGGCATTATTATTTGATGCATTGCAGTAAAAGCATGAAGTTGTCTAACACATTGTGATATAATGGTAACATCTATTATTTTATTTAATGAGAAAAAAACGCTCATTAAATTGAAATTTTCCTATAGATAATGGTAACAAAAATTGATCTAGGTTAATTTTATAAAAGGGGTGAGTGCGAATGAAGTTAGTCGTAGCTGTAGTGCAGGATCAGGATAGCAGTCGCTTATCAAATGCTTTAACGAAGAATCAGTTTCGCGCAACTAAGTTAGCGAGCACAGGAGGTTTTTTACGTTCTGGAAATACTACATTTCTTATTGGAACCGAAGACTCTCTTATACCCAAAGTTTTAGATATTATTCGAGATAATTGTCGAGCTCGGGAACAAATGGTGGCACCCGTTTCACCATTGGGCGGTAATGCGGATTCCTATATACCTTATCCTGTAGAGGTTGAAGTAGGAGGAGCGACAGTTTTTGTTTTACCAATTGAGCAGTTTCATCATTTTTAGTTCAGAACGAAATTTAAATTAGCTTTTGTGTATCGATAAAGAAAGCAAGTGGGGGCGAATACAGCTTGAAGATCAATCAAGATATACGTGTCGGGTTAAATACTAATCGCAAAGAGCCACTACAAAATAATAATCAAAATAACCGATTTGGAGATATGGTCGTCAAGCAGGGAACCAAATTGCAGACTGAACAGCTTACACGATTGCTAGGGGATATTTCTACTGCGGGTGACCGAGTTGCAAGATCACGAAATTTACGAGAGCTTGCTCGTTTTAAAATGCTTGTTAAAAAATTTCTACAAGAAACAGTCGAACATGGTATGGAATTAAAGCAATCACATACTTGGAATCGTTTCGGTGAGGGAAGACGTTTAAAAATTATCGAAACGATTGATTCTCGCCTTGTGGAGTTAGCACAAGATATTTTAGATGAAGAGAAAGAAGCAATTGATCTTCTTGATAAAATCGGTGAGATAAAAGGCTTATTAATTAATCTGTATATGTAAAACCCGTGTCTCGTTCTCTTGTAGGCGCGGGCTTTTTTCAAATATATTTTGCTTATTGTTACAAGTAATTCTGTATCGAGAAGAGAGCAATGGCAAACAATTATATCTATTTGTAATTGTTATAGGAAGGAATTTAAATATATGGCCAAGAATGTTGAAGAGCTATTTTCACTACAACCTGTCGTAATGAAGCAGCTTCAAACGATTTTTGACAAAAATAGATTAGCACATGCCTACATTTTTGATGGCGAAAAAGGGACAGGCAAAGTAGATATTATGCTGTTTTTTGTCAAATTAATGCTATGTGAGCAACCAAATCAAAATGTTCCATGTGAAACATGTCGAAATTGCAGACGTGTTGATTCTGGCAATCATCCTAATATTCATCAAATATATCCAGATGGTCAATTTATTAAAATTGATCAAATACGTGATTTAGTAGCTGAGATGAAGATGATGGGTGTTGAAGAAGGGCGAAAGATTTATGTACTTCATCATGCAGATCGACTTAATATTGCATCTGCAAATATGATTCTAAAATTTTTAGAGGAACCTGATGGAGAGGTTACGGCCATTTTGCTAACTGAGCAAATGCAGTCAATATTACCAACGATTCGCTCTAGATGTCAGCATATAAAGTTTCAAAAAATGCCTCGTCATGTATTGTTAAATCATTTGCAAGAAAGCAATATTTCTTATTCAATGTCTTGTACAGTGAGCATGATGACGAATGAGCTCGAAAAAGCTATATTTTTAGCAAATGACGAGCAGTTTGCACTTGCTCGAAAAACAGTGTTAAAATTAGTAGAGGTAATTCGCCAAAGTGTACACGAAGCAATGCTAGTTGTGCATGAAGAATGGTTGCCACTTTTTAAAGAAAAAAGTGAAATGGAACAAGCATTGGATTTACTACTATTTGCTTACCGTGATATAGTGTCAATAAAAGCTAATCCCGAGGCAGCTTGTACTTATCCAGACATGTTACAGACATTTAAAGAAGCTGCGTTACATTCGACTTATGAACGCCTATCTAGTCAAATGGAGTCTATTTTACAGGCGCGAGCATCTTTACAGCGTAACATGAATAGGACGTTATTGATGGAGCAGCTAATGCTAAATCTGCAGGAGGGATACACATTTGTATAATGTAGTGGGAGTCCGCTTTAAAAAAGCGGGTAAAATATATTATTTTGATCCAGCATCATATCTACTAGAAGATAGTCAATATGTCATTGTAGAGACAGCTCGTGGTGTAGAATATGGTAAAGTAGTTGTCCCACAAAAGGTTGTTGGGGATAATGATGTTGTATTACCACTTAAACAAGTACTACGACCAGCGGATGAACGTGATCGTATTCAGGTAGAGGAAAATGCAGCTGAGTCAAAGCGGGCATTTGAACTGGCAAGTACAAAAATTATAGAGCATAATCTAGAAATGAAGCTAGTAGATGTTGAATATACATTTGATCGTAATAAAATTATTTTTTATTTTACAGCTGAAGGACGTGTCGACTTTAGGGATCTAGTAAAGGATCTAGCCTCGGTATTTAGAACACGTATCGAACTTCGCCAAATTGGTGTGCGTGATGAGGCAAAATTGTTGGGTGGCATAGGTCCTTGTGGACGAATGCTCTGTTGCTCAACCTTTTTAGGTGACTTTGATCCAGTTTCTATTAAGATGGCAAAAGATCAAAATCTTTCTTTAAATCCTTCAAAAATTTCAGGTCTATGTGGCCGTTTAATGTGCTGTTTAAAGTATGAGAATGATGAATATGAGGAAGCGAAAGAGGGCATGCCTGACATTGGTGAAATGACGATGACACCAGACGGACGCGGTAGAGTTGTAGGTTTAAATGTGCTGGAGAGACTCATTCAAGTTTATTTACAAGAGCAGGAACGCACAGTTGAGTATACACTAGAAGAACTGCTAGCATGCGAAAAAAATCTTATATGAGATAGAAGAATTTAACGAGGTGGCTTGGGTGAAGGACCGTAATTTCTTAGATACCGTTATGGAGTTCGAACAACAGCTCGAAGCAATGCAGGAGCAATTTGGTGCATTGAAGCAATTTGTAGCGTTAATGATGGAAGAGCATAAGGCACTTGAAACAGAAAATCATCACCTTCGTACACGTCTAGAAGAACTACTTGCTAAAGATAACTCCATACAGGCTGCTGATGTGAAAAAAGAGACTTCACTAGATATTGGAGAAGGCTATGATAACCTGGCACGTTTGTACCAAGAGGGCTTCCATGTATGTCATGTTCATTTCGGAAGTTCACGTAAAGGTGAAGACTGTCTGTTTTGTCTATCATTTTTAAATAAACAAAATGTGTAATAGAAGGCTGATTGCCACTACGGTGGTATCAGTCTTTTGTTTTGTATAGTAGGAGGAAGAAAAAATATGGATGAATGGTTAAAGGATGATGAAAGGCTAGACTATTTGTTGGCAGAGAACTTACGTATTATACAAAGTCCCTCAGTCTTTTCATTTTCTTTGGATGCAGTATTACTTTCGAAGTTTGTCAATGTTCCTTACTATAAAGGGAACATTGTTGATTTATGCTCAGGTAATGGTGTCATCCCTCTCTTTTTAAGTGCTCGAACTAAAGGACAAATAACGGGAGTAGAGATTCAACCGCGTTTATTTGATATGGCGGAGAGAAGCATTCAGTACAATCAGCTAGAAAACCAAATTCAAATGATCCTTGGAGATGTAAAAGAAATACCAAAGCAACTGGGCATTGAAAAGTATGATGTTGTTACCTGCAATCCACCCTATTTTTTAGCACATGAGGCAAGTGATAAAAATCTTAGTGAGCATCATGCCATTGCACGACATGAACTATATTTAACATTAGAAGAAGCAATTCAATCAGCTAGTAAATTACTAAAACAAGGCGGAAAGGCAGCATTTGTGCATCGTCCAGGGCGATTATTAGACATTGTTACAGCAATGCGTGCAAATCGTTTAGAGCCAAAAAGAATGCAATTTATTTATCCCAAAGAAGGGAAAGAGGCCAATACGTTATTAATAGAAGGAATAAAAGATGGAAAGCCAGATTTGAAAATTTTACCACCGCTGTATGTCTATAAAGCCAATAATGAATATACACCTGAGGTGAGAGAAATTCTTTATGGAAAAGAACAATAATCACTACTTTTACGTGCTAGAATGCGCAGATCAATCACTTTATGCAGGCTATACAAACAATGTAGAAAAGCGTGTAGCTGTACATAATGCTGGTAAAGGGGCAAAATATACAAGAGCCAGAGGACCAGTGGAATGTATTTATATGGAGGAGTTCGAAACAAAACAAGAGGCAATGCGTGCAGAGTATGCTTTTAAGCAACTAACAAGAGCACAAAAAATTAATTATATAAGGAGGGGTGAATCGTGAAATCACAAAAAAGTGCCATACACGATCAGACAGGCTGTTTATATCTTGTAGGAACACCTATTGGAAATCTAGAGGATATGAGCGTCCGTGCGCTACGTATTTTAAAAGAAGCAGATATCATAGCGGCGGAAGATACTAGAAATACAAAGAAGCTGTGTAACTACTTTGACATTGAAACACCTTTAATAAGTTATCATGAACATAATTTAATCGTTGGAGGAGAAAAATTATTAACTTTATTACAGGAGGGAAAAACAATTGCATTAGTGAGTGATGCAGGTTTACCTTGTATTTCTGATCCTGGAGCAGATATAGTTGAAAAGGCAATCGCTCAGAACTTTCCGGTTGTGCCGGTTCCGGGCCCGAATGCAGCACTATCTGCTTTAATTGCATCTGGATTAACACCCCAGCCGTTTTTCTTTTATGGATTTTTGAATCGCGGGAAAAAGGAACGTCGACAGCAATTAGAGCAGCTAAAAAAACGTCAGGAAACAATACTGTTCTACGAGGCACCTCATCGCTTAAAGGAAACCTTAAAAGATATGGAGCTTATTCTTGGAAATCGTCGAATTGTATTAGCGCGTGAGTTGACAAAGAAATTCGAGGAGTTTTTAAGAGGGAGTCTCAATGAGGCGGTGGAATGGTCTCAAAATGAGGAAATCCGAGGAGAATTTTGTATTATCCTTGAAGGAAATAGCAATTTTGAGGAAGAGGATAACGAGGAAGTGTATTGGGAAAAAATGTCCTTTGTTGAACATGTCGATTATATTATTGCTCAGGAAGGTGTTACATCAAAAGAAGCTATAAAAGAAGTAGCCAAACTACGTCAAGTATCTAAACGAGATGTATATAATGAATATCATAACTAATAAAAAGAAGAGGTTGCCTTTAGAGAGGCAGCCTCTTTTGTATAGTTAACCAAGTTGGAAATTATATTTTTTTATTAATTATAAATGTTTAAATTGATAATAATTGTAAAAAATAGTACCCTTAAATGTGAAAGGTCTGACATGGACATTATAAGGGTCTCCTAATTTGGGTATATTAAAAACTAAATTACATTATTTTTTTAAGTTATTTTGAATTTCTTTCATTAACATTTCTGCGCCTTCTGGACTTAAAATTAATTTGCCTCCAACTAGACGGAAGTTATCATCAGATACTTCGCCAGTAACAGCACATGTCATGTTAGGCATATATTTTTTTAAGATGATTTTATCATCATCCACATAGATTTCTAAAGCATCCTTTTCAGCAATACCTAAAGTACGGCGTAGTTCGATAGGAATTACTACACGACCTAACTCATCGACTTTACGAACAATTCCTGTTGATTTCATAATTATTTTTCCTCCTAATGTTAAAAGTTATATTGGTATTTCGTCAAATTTCGACATAATTTCTTTGTCTGATAGTTATCATACCAAGTAATGCCATAAACGTCAATTAATTAATGCACTAATATTATTGTTTTTAAAAAAATTTTTGAGGAGAAAACAGATATATTGATTTTTATAAAAGGTTTTTATTATATATTTTAATTTATAGTAAAAAAGCTTCTTATTTAAGACATTTAATGGATTGAATATATGATTCGACAATTTTCGCGTACGATTCAAACTTTCATTGAAACGAATTTCGTACTTCGTTAGAATAGAAAGTATACTGTGAAACAATGGAGGCAGTTCTTGTGAGCGAACAAAACAAAACATTCTATATAACAACCCCAATCTATTATCCAAGTGGAAAATTTCATATTGGTACAGCGTATACAACTGTAGCATCAGATACAATTGCACGTTATAAACGTTTACGTGGATATGATGTACGTTTTTTAACTGGAATGGATGAGCATGGGCAAAAAATTCAAGAGAAAGCAGCTGAAGCGGGCAAGCATCCACAGGAATATGTAAATGAAATTGCAGATGCTGCAAAAAGACTGTGGGCTTTAACGGATATTTCATATGATGATTTCATTCAAACAACCCAAGATCGACATACGAAAGCTGTCGAAAAGATCTTCCAAAAGTTTTTAGATAATAATGATATTTATAAAGGTGAATATGAGGGGTGGTACTGTACTCCCTGTGAATCTTTCTTTACCGAAACACAACTAGAGAATGGAAACTGTCCTGACTGCGGTCGTCCAGTGCATAAAGTTAAAGAGGAATCATATTTCTTTAATATGAAGAAATATGCAGACCGTCTATTAGCTTATTATGAGGAGAACCTGGAGTTCATTGAACCTGAATCTCGAAAAAATGAGATGATCAATAACTTTATTAAACCAGGGCTAGAGGACTTATCTGTATCAAGAACATCATTCGACTGGGGAATTAAAGTACCTGGTGATCCGAAGCATGTTATTTATGTTTGGGTGGATGCCTTAACGAACTATATCACTGCTTTAGGCTATCTATCAGACGATGAAACATTATTCAACAAATATTGGCCAGCAGATGTACATGTAGTTGGAAAGGATATCGTTCGTTTCCATACAATATATTGGCCAATTTTCCTAATGGCGCTTGACTTACCGCTTCCTAAAAAAGTATTTGCACACGGTTTTATTATGATGAAGGATGGTAAAATGTCTAAATCGAAGGGCAATGTTATCTATCCAGAAATGTTAATCGACCGTTATGGCCTAGATGCGACACGTTATTTCCTATTACGTGAGCTACCATTTGGTTCTGATGGTGTATTTTCACCAGAATCATTTGTGGAAAGAACTAACTTTGATCTTGCAAATGATTTAGGAAATTTATTGAATCGTACAATTTCTATGATTAATAAATATTTCGATGGTATTATTCCTACAGAAAATCTTCTACCAACAGAGTTTGATGCTGCTTTAAAAGAGCAAGCTGAGGCGGTACGTATTAAATATGAAGAAAGTATGGAAAAAATGCAATTTAGTGTCGTATTGGCAGACTTATGGACACTTGTTTCACGCACGAATAAATATATAGATGAAACTCAACCATGGGTTCTAGCAAAGGAGGAAACAGATAAACCAAAATTAGGCGCTGTTATGCGAAATTTGGCGGAAAGTTTACACCAAATTGCCGTCATGTTACAACCGTTTATGACATCTACACCTAAACGAATAATTGAACAATTAGGCTTGGATGACAGATTCTTAGCATGGGATACAATTGAAACATTCGGCAATACTATTCCAGCAAACATTAAAGTGGTAGAAAAAGGTATTCCGATATTCCCACGCTTAGAGAGTGAAGTAGAGATTGCCTATATTCGTGATGAAATGCGTGGTTCAGTGAAGACGCTACAGGAAGAGGAGCCTAAAGATCAATCAGAAACTTCCGAGATTCCAGAAATTCCTGAAATTTCAATTGATGATTTTATGAAAATCGATTTACGTGTAGCAACAGTAATTGCATGTGAAACGGTTCCGAAAGCAGATAAATTATTAAAGCTTCAAGTTGATCTTGGATATGAACAGCGACAAGTAGTTTCAGGCATTGCTAAGTTCTATTCTCCTGACGAATTAGTTGGTCAAAAGGTGATAGTAGTTGCTAATTTAAAACCGGTGAAATTACGAGGTGAATTATCTCAAGGTATGATTTTAGCTGGTGAAAAAGATGGAATTTTAAAATTAGCTTCCGTCGATTCAAAGCTTGAAAATGGAGCAAAAGTTAAGTAAAGAATTTTAGGGGGCCTGCTGAATGTAAAAATTCAGCAGGCTTTTAAAATCTTTTAGCAATTCTCAGTAAGTATTATTTTAAGATAATTTATAGAAGGTAAATTTTGTATTTTTATAGGTAAATGGTAGTGAATAAGGTGTTTGGGATTATGTGTAATGTCACAATACCAAATTGTTTGTAATATATTTGTAATACTTACGCAAAAAAAGAAATAATATTTTTTAATAAAATCTATGTTAGGAGAATGACGATGTTCATCGATACACATGTACACTTAAACGCAGATCAGTATACAGAAGATTTACAAGAGGTTATTGATAGAGCCCTTGAGGCAAAGGTAGAAACAATGGTTGTGGTTGGATTTGACCGAAAAACCATTGAAAAAACTATGCAACTGATTGAACAATATGATTTTGTTTATGGTGTCATAGGGTGGCACCCGGTTGATGCAATTGATTGTACACAAGAAGATTTGAATTGGATTGAGGAATTAACAGCACATCCAAAAATAGTTGGTATTGGTGAAACCGGGTTGGACTACTATTGGGATAAATCTCCGAAGGATGTTCAACAAGCACTTTTCCGCAAGCAAATTCATTTAGCGCAAAAGGTGAATTTACCAATCATTATTCATAACAGGGATGCAACAGGGGATGTTGTACGAATTTTACGTGAAGAAAATGCAGCATCTGTTGGAGGCGTTATGCATTGCTATAGTGGCAGTGTTGAAACAGCACATGAATGTATTGCTATGAATTTTATGATTAGCCTTGGTGGGCCGGTGACATTTAAAAATGCACGGATGCCCAAGGAAGTGGCGACAGAAATACCGTTAGAGCATTTGATGATTGAAACAGATGCACCGTATCTAGCGCCCCATCCATATCGAGGAAAGCGTAATGAACCAGCTTTTGTGCCATTAGTGGCAGAAGAAATTGCGCGTTTAAAAGGGGTAACAATTGAGGAAATTGCACAGGTGACAACAGCCAATGCGAAAAAATTTTTTAGGATTGACGTTTAACTAGCTGACATGCCTCCAATATTGGGTTTGTGGTTGGTCGAAATGGCGAAGTCAATTTTCTTAGAAATACTTTCGGGTTGACAGTGCCAAATCTAGTCCGTATAATCCAACCTTGTATTAAGGAGGCGTTTTTTCATGTCAAATAATTCCATGAAAAACTTGTTCTTAGGATCATTGAGGAGTAAGCAAACAGTGATAAGAATTATTTCACTTGTCCTGTTTGTATCTGTAATTTCATTTGTACTTTATCAAGGTACTAAACAAACCGTAACGCTTGAAGCAAACGGAGAAAAAATCGAAGTAGCAACACATGCCAAAACTGTAGAACAATTATTACAAGATCAAAATATAGACATAGCAGAGCATGACAAAATATCACCCTCTCTGAACACCAAAATTGTTAATGGATTAGCAATTTCATGGGAACAGGCAAAAGAAGTAACTATTTCAGTTGATGGAAATCAGTCAAAAGTTTGGACAACTGAAACTCTAGTGAAAGACATTTTGAAAGAAGCGAATATTCAAGTATCTGAGCACGACTCTTTAGTACAAGGTCTGGATACGGAAGTAGGAGCAGATAGCAAAATTGAAATTCAAAAAGCGTTTCCAGTAGCTCTTGTCGATGGTGTAAAAGAAAGACAAGTATGGTCCACTTCGACTACGGTCGCTAACTTTTTAAAACAACAAGGAATTCAGCTTAATGAATCCGATCGTGTCGAAAATAACCTCGAGGACGTTATTACTCCGAAGAGTAAAATCACAGTAGTTCGCGTAGAAAAGGTTATCGATGTAGTGGAAGACTCTTTAGATTTCGCAGTTGAAAAGAAGCAGGATGCTTCGTTGCAGAAGGGAAAACAAAAAGTAGTGACAACGGGCGAGAAAGGTTCTATTTCTCGAACGTTTGAAGTCGTGAAAGAAAATGGTAAAGAGGTAGCTAGAAATCTAAAAACTGAAAAGGTTCTAAAGGAGCCGAAGAAGCAAGTGGTTGCAGTAGGTACTAAAACTGTTGTGGCAAGTGCAGCGACTGTATCACGTGGTTCAGCAGAGCCAGCTAACGGTAAAGAATTTTATGTTACAGCAACAGCCTATACACCGTATTGTAAGGGATGTTCAGGTACATCTGCCACGGGCATTAATTTACGTTCAGGTGCTGGATTAAAAGTAATTGCGGTAGATCCATCTGTTATTAAGCTTGGCTCAAAAGTATGGGTTGAAGGCTATGGAACAGCGGTAGCTGGGGATACTGGTGGCGCAATTAAGGGTAATAAGATCGATATACTTGTACAATCTGATGCCCAAGCTAGTAAGTGGGGCGTAAAGAAAGTGCGTATAAAAGTATTAAATTAAAAAAATTGTAAAATTAATCAAAATGTATTTTCACTATATTGTAGCTTTCCTGTTTTGACTGGCGGGAAAGCTTTTTATCTTTATTTAGTGGACAAAGTTTGTACCTTTTAGAAAGAATGTAAATACTTTGTCCTAGAATACATAACCGTGTATTTCTGTACAATCAAACAGTGCAGTTGTAAAATGGTCTGAAGATAAGGTAGAAAAGAGGAGCCTTTTTGCAAATAAAAGAAATCATTGTGGTTGAAGGAAAAGATGATACAACTGCCATTAAAAGAGCTGTACATGCAGATACTATAGAAACAAATGGATCAGCAATTTCAGAAGAAACGCTGAAGCGAATTCAGCATGCTCAGGATAAAAGAGGTGTCATCGTTTTTACTGATCCTGATTATCCAGGACGGCGAATTCGTGCAATTATAGAAGAGCGTGTGAAAGGGGTTAAGCATGCCTTCTTACCAAAAGCAAAAACAATTGCCAAAAACGGTAAAGGGCTTGGAATTGAGCACGCAGCAGATGAAGATATACGAAAGGCACTCCAACATGTCTATACGCCAAGTAGTATAGAGCCGATAACTGATGACATTACACTAGAGGATTTAATGACAGCACGTTTAATTGGACATCCTCGTGCAAAATATCGTCGGGATCGTCTTGGGGAGCTGTTGAATATTGGCGCAACAAATGGTAAGCAGCTTCACAAAAGATTAAAAATGTTTCAAATTACAGAACAGCAATTTGGTGCGGCTGTCGCACAGCTAGATCAGGAGGAAAACAATGCATAAGGATATTGCAACACCAATTAGAACACAAGAAATTTTAAAAAAATATGGATTTTCATTTAAAAAAAGCTTAGGTCAAAATTTTCTAATAGATCCAAACATTTTAAGAAATATTGTTAGTCATGCAAATTTAACTGAAAATAGTGGTGCAATTGAAGTGGGTCCTGGCATTGGGGCATTGACTGAACACTTAGCTAGAAGTGCAAAAAAGGTCGTATCCTTTGAAATTGATCAACGACTATTACCTGTATTAGAAGATACATTAAGTCCATATAATAATGTGACAATTGTACATTCAGATATTTTAAAGGCAGATGTTGCTAAGATAATTGAGGAAGAGATGCCGGGTATTGAGGATATTATGGTAGTAGCAAATTTGCCGTATTATGTGACGACTCCGATTTTACTGAAATTACTAAATGATCGTTTACCGATAAGAGGCTTTGTTGTCATGATGCAAAAGGAGGTTGCAGATCGTATAACGGCCAAACCGGGAACGAAAGAGTATGGTTCTTTATCGATAGCAATCCAATATTATGTGAAGGCTGATATTGCCATGACGGTACCAAAAACTGTATTTATGCCACAGCCTAATGTAGATTCTGCGGTCATTCGCTTAATTAAGCATGATGAACCCCCTGTAAAAGTGATTGATGAGGATTTCTTATTTGTCGTGACACGTGCATCCTTTGTGCAGCGAAGAAAAACAATCTTCAATAATTTACAATCGGGTTTACCAAATGGAAAGCAAAATAAAGAGAAAATTTTAGAGGCTTTAACAGCAGTCAATATAGAGCCAACCCGTCGAGGAGAAACACTTAGCATACAAGAGTTTGGAAAATTAGCAGATGCGCTCTATCCGACATTTGGAAAGTAAGAAATTTTGTTAACATTTTTTCTTACAAGTAAAAAAAACATAATTTTTCATAAAAAATAAGTTGACAATATTTATTCAGGGCTGATAAAATATTATATTTTGTTGACATTTTTGGGCGTATCGCTTATACTGTTTTGTAGTGAGGTGTAAGCGAAAATGCCAAAAACTTTAGCGGACATTAAAAAGTCGTTGGATTGTCATTTGGGTAAACGTTTGCAGTTAAGAGCAAACGGAGGTCGCAAGAAAACGGTCGAGTGTGCAGGGATATTACGTGAGACATATCGTGCTATCTTTGTAGTTGAGCTTGATCAAGAGGACAATACGTGCAAGCGCGTATCGTATAGCTACACAGATATTTTAACTGAAGCAGTAGAGATTACTTTTTTAGACGAAGCAAAGGCTGCTGTCGCAAAATAGTTTCTAGTACTTATTTCTATATTTTGAAACACTCATGTATGTTAAAAACTGCATGAGTGTTTTGCGTTTTTCGGGACATACTAAATTCGTCAGTTGTTAAAGGAGGAGTTTATATGCCTAGAAAAGGTATCATGTCACCTCGATTAAAAGAAGAGATCGCAAAAGAGCTTGGATTTTATGATGTTGTGCAACGAGAAGGCTGGGGCGGCATTAAAGCTCGTGACGCCGGTAATATGGTCAAACGTGCCATAGAAATGGCTGAGCGAGCAAGTAATGAGCAAGACCAAAATAAGTAGACTATTTTTGCTAAAATAGCCAACTTATAAAAAATAATTTCTTTTAGCAGGAATGGAATTTTTCTGCTGACACAACAACACAACTGACGAGAGAGAACCGTTACACCAAATAGGGGTATACGGTTCTTTTTTTCCATTTTCGCTTTCCCATTATGGTAAAATAAAATGAATAATCTTGTACGTAAGATGATGGGTTGTTGCGAAAGCGAAGAGCTGAAGGAGCGCCAGCCAATAATTGCGACAAAGCATAATTGATAAGTGTAGTTATAAGGGAGGAAGAAAGATGCTTTATGTAAAGGCGCCTGCAAAAATAAATTTAACATTAGATGTACTTTATAAAAGACCAGATAATTATCACGAAGTAGAGATGGTCATGACAACTGTCGATTTAGCAGATCGTATTAGTTTGGAATCCCGAGAAGATGGCACAATAGAAATAATTTCAACTGATAATTTTGTGCCGAATGATCATCGTAATTTTGCTTATCAGGCAGCGCGTCTAATTAAAGATACATACGGCATTGGACAAGGTGTATCCATTACTATAGAAAAAGAAATACCAATTGCAGCAGGTCTTGCAGGGGGCAGTAGTGATGCAGCTGCTACACTAAAGGGGTTGAATGAGCTATGGAATTTAGGGTTATCCATTGATGAATTAGCTGAACTTGGTGCAAAAATTGGATCTGATGTTTCATTTTGTGTCTATGGTGGTACAGCATTAGCCACAGGGCGTGGGGAAAAAATTCAAGAATTGCCTGCACCGCCAAACTGTTGGGTAGTCTTAGCTAAGCCTAAAATAGGTGTTTCTACTGCAGAAGTCTATGGAGGACTAAAGGTTGAAGGTTTAGAGCATCCAAATACGAAGCAAATGATTCGTGCTATTGAAATGGAAGATTATGAGCTATTGTGTTCATCATTAGGGAATGTTTTGGAAACTGTAACATTTAAGCTACATCCAGAAGTAGTAATGTTAAAGGAACAGATGAAGCGCTTTGGAGCGGATGCAACATTGATGAGCGGAAGCGGTCCTACGGTCTTTGGTCTAGTAGACAGCGAGGCTCGAGTAAGCCGCATTTATAATGGCTTACGTGGTTTTTGTGAAGAAGTATATGCTGTGCGTATTTTAGGTGAACGAAATACGCTTGCTTAAAACCGCAAATTTGTGTTAATTTTACCTATAAATATTCGTGTTTAGGAGAGGGTCGCATGAAATGGAAGCGTAGTGAACGACTAGTGGATATGACGTATTATTTGCTAGAACATCCACATCAGCTGATCCCGCTAACTTATTTTTCTGAATTATATCAATCTGCAAAATCCTCCATTAGTGAAGATTTAACGATTGTAAAAGAAACTTTCGAAGAAAAAGGAATCGGGTTATTGATGACAGTACCGGGCGCTGCAGGAGGAGTAAAGTATATCCCTAAAATGTCCGAGGCTGAGGTACGTTTAGTGATTCAAGATTTAAAGGCAGAACTTGAGCATTCAGATCGTTTGTTACCAGGCGGTTATTTATTTATGACGGACTTACTCGGCAATCCAGATTTGATTAACCGGGTTGGAAAAGTCTTTGCATCGGCATTTGCTGATCAACAAATTGACGTTATTATGACTGTTGCCACAAAAGGGATTTCTATTGCACATGCTATTGCAAGACATTTAAATGTACCTGTTGTAGTTGTTAGAAGAGATAGTAAAGTAACAGAAGGTTCTACAGTCAGCATTAACTATGTTTCTGGTTCTTCCCGAAGAATTCAGACAATGGTATTATCAAAAAGAAGTATGAAGAGTGGACAACGTGTACTAATTACGGATGACTTTATGAAAGTCGGTGGTACAATGAATGGCATGAAAAATTTACTAGAGGAATTTGATTGTCAGCTTGCAGGTATCGCAGTGCTTGTAGAAGCTGAGCATGCAGATGAAACTTTAGTAGATGATTATTATTCACTCGTTAAGCTTCATGAGGTCAACGAAAAAGACCGTACAATTGCATTAAGTGAAGGTAACTATTTTTCTAAAAGGGGACATGACAAATGAAAGTAGTAGCAACATCAAATGCACCAGCAGCAATCGGACCATATTCGCAAGGGATTATTATAAACGGCATGTTTTATAGCTCTGGCCAAATTCCGCTAACGGCTACCGGTGAATTGGTAGAGGGTGATATTACTATTCAAACAAATCAAGTGTTTGCCAACTTAAAAGCAGTATTAGAAGCTGCAGGCACATCTTTAGATCATGTTGTGAAAACAACAGTTTTTATGAAGGATATGAATGATTTTGTGGCAATGAATGAAGTATATGCAAGTCACTTCGGTAATCATAAACCTGCTCGCTCTGCGGTAGAGGTTGCACGCCTTCCAAAGGATGTAAAAGTAGAAATTGAAGTTATTGCCATCGTTAAATAAGTAACAGTAAAGCTCGCTAAAAGAACAATCTTTTAGCGAGTTTTTTTTAGAGCTGACAAACAATTGTCAAAATTTACGTAAATTAGAGAAAATATTATATTAATAAGTATTCAAATTTTTTAGAAAATTTGATAGACTATGAAAAGGAAAATATTCGGTAATTAAGAATATTATATTTTCATTTAGGCATCTAAGAAGAGAGGTGGTGAGAAAATGGAAGTTACTGATGTAAGATTACGTCGTGTTCAGACGGATGGTCGTATGCGTGCGATTGCTTCCATTACACTCGACAATGAGTTTGTAGTTCATGATATTCGAGTAATTGATGGAAATACTGGATTATTTGTAGCTATGCCAAGTAAACGAACGCCTGACGGAGAATTTAGAGATATTGCGCATCCGATTAATTCTACTACTCGTAATAAAATACAGGAGATTATTTTAAACGAGTATCATAATTCAAGCGAATCAGAAGAGGCCGATAAAGCTGAAGAATTAGAAGGAATTGGCGTTTAGTAAGAAAAATATTATTCAGCAAATGTTTTTTTGTATCGAAAGTAAAGCGGCAGATACAGAAGACTCCCACCCTACAGGTCCGACATCGTGTTGGCCCTCGTGAGGCCTGGGCACAATTTAAAATCCGGACGCAATTACGCCAAGGCGAAATTGATCAAAGGACCTGCTGTGTAAAGTTTGGAGCAATTAAAGGATTACACGATTTACCAAATCGCCTAACTGCCCCAAATTCAGCATATTACTGGTGAAAACTTATTATTAAGAACTCTTCTTATTCGGAGAGTTCTTTTTATTTTGTAAATAAGAAAAATACAGTAGTTTATGGACATACATATAAACAATCGAGCATAAGGTGCATTTGATTTAGGAATTCATCTTTTTGTCAAGTCTACATACCTTGAAAATAGATGAATTTTGCTATATAGTCATAAGAGAAAATGAGCGTATTGGAGGACTTACAGATGAGCAACATTTTTGCTGTCATTTTGGCTGCAGGTCAAGGTACACGTATGAAGTCCAAATTATATAAAGTGCTCCATCCAGTATGTGGGAAGCCAATGGTTCAACATGTGGTGGATCATATTCAAACGTTAGATGTTAATCGCATCGTAACGGTCGTAGGACATGGTGCTGAAAAAGTACAACAACAGCTTGGTGATAAAAGTGAATATGTTTTACAAGCAGAACAACTAGGGACTGCACACGCTGTTCAACAAGCGGAGGCTATTTTAGGTAGTGAAGAGGGAACAACATTAGTTGTTTGTGGTGATACGCCACTAATTCGCCCTGAAACAATGCAAGCATTATTTGAGCATCATCAAGCAAAGGGTGCCAAAGCAACCATTTTAACTGCAATCACGGATAATCCAACAGGTTATGGTCGCATTTTACGTGGCGATAATGGACAAGTGGAGCAAATTGTTGAACAAAAGGATGCTTCAACAGAGCAGCAATTAGTAAAAGAAATTAATACTGGCACATATTGTTTTGATAACAAAGCGTTATTTGAGACGTTAAAACTTGTGAAAAATGACAATGTCCAAGGTGAGTATTATTTACCTGATGTCATTGAAATATTACAAAAGCAAGGCGAGATTGTTGAAGCATATGTAACGGAAGATTTCGAGGAAACACTTGGTGTCAATGATCGTGTTGCTTTATCGCAAGCAGAGACATTGATGCGTGCAAGAATTAATGAGCAGCATATGCGTAATGGTGTATCTATTATTAATCCAGAAGCAACGTATATTAGTGCAGATGCAGTGATTGGTCGTGATACGGTTATTCAACCAGGCTCTATGATCGAAGGGAAGACAGTAATTGGAGAGGACTGTCTAATTGGCCCTAACACTCAAATTATAGATAGCCGCATTGGCGATCGTACAACAGTACATTCTTCTGTTGTGCGTGAAAGCGCTGTAGCAGAAGACACAGCGATTGGACCGTTTGCAAATATTCGACCACTTTCTACTATTGGTAGCCATGTGAAAATTGGTAACTTTGTAGAAGTGAAGAAAAGTAATCTAGGGAATGACACAAAAGTATCGCACTTAAGCTATATTGGCGATGCGGAAATTGGTAACAATGTTAATATTGGTTGTGGTTCCATTACTGTCAACTATGACGGAAAAAATAAGTTCCAAACAATTATTGAAGATGATGTATTTGTAGGATGTAATACTAACTTAGTAGCACCAGTCAAAGTTGGAAAAGGTTCATTTATTGCAGCAGGATCTACAATTACAAAAGAAGTTCCTGAAGACGCACTTGCAATTGCTCGTGCAAGACAAGAAAACAAACCGAATTATGTAAGCAAATTAAATTCAAAATAATTATCAACTAAACAGGAGGCCATCATGCCGTATCATTATGCAAACTCACAATTAAAAATATTTTCACTTAATTCCAATAATCCACTTGCTCAAGAAATCGCGCAAGAAATGGGTGTAGAATTAGGTAAATCTTCTGTTAAGCACTTCAGCGATGGAGAGATTCAAATTAGCATTGAAGAAAGTATTCGTGGTTGTGATGTGTTTATCGTGCAATCAACTTCTGCACCAGTAAACGAACATTTAATGGAGCTTTTAATTATGGTGGATGCAGTTAAACGTGCATCTGCTCGTACAGTAAACGTCGTAATGCCTTATTATGGTTATGCACGCCAAGATCGTAAAGCAAAAGCGCGCGAGCCAATTACAGCTAAATTAGTGGCAAACTTACTTGAAACAGCTGGTGCAACACGTGTTATCGTTTTAGATTTACACGCACCTCAAATTCAAGGTTTCTTCGATATCTTGATCGACCACTTAATGGCGGTACCTTTATTATCTGATTACTTCAAATCAAAAGGTATTCCAGCGGATGAAATTGTAGTAGTTTCTCCAGATCATGGTGGTGTAACACGTGCTCGTAAAATGGCAGAACGTTTAAAAGCACCGATTGCAATTATTGACAAACGTCGTCCAAAACCAAACGTTGCAGAAGTAATGAACATTGTTGGTAATGTTGATGGTAAAGTGGCAATCTTGATTGATGATATTATTGACACAGCGGGAACTATTACGATTGGTGCAGATGCATTACGTGCTGCTGGTGCGAAGGAAGTTTATGCTTGCTGCTCTCACCCAGTACTATCCGGCCCAGCTATTGAACGTATCGAAAACTCTGCAATCAAAGAATTGGTTGTAACAAATACAATCCAGCTTGCTGAAGAGAAAAAATCGCCAAAAATTACAGAGCTTTCTGTAGCTAAATTAATGGCTGATGCAATTTCTCGTGTCTATGAAAACAAATCTGTAAGTACTCTATTTGATTAATAAATATATGGCTAAATAAAGAACAAATCTATCTTCACGGGTAGATTTGTTTTTTTATAGGCGTCTTTTGTGTGAATTTTCTTATAAAAGGGTATAATGGTAATTGTGACTTAATAATATTTCACGACTTACAAAGAGAGAAGTGAATATTATTATAGCCTTCAACAAATGTCATGGGTACCTTTTAAATGTAGTGACATTCGTAGTAAGGCGTAAATAATTTTTCTTGGAAGGGGAAGATATAGATATGAGTACAGTATTAAGTGTTACAAAGCGCGAAGCTGGGCATCGTTCGACTTTATCCCAACTTAGAAAAGGGGGAGCCATTCCTGCGGTTATTTACGGCTATAATTTAGATTCGACCCCAATTTCTATTTCAGCAAAGGAATTCAAAAAATCCATTCAAAAAAATGGACAAAACAGTGTGTTCTCGATGGAGTTAGAAGGGAAAAAAGTAAATGTTGTTGTGTCAGAAATCCAACAATGCTCTTTAAAAGATGAAGTGAACCATGTTGATTTTCTTGCCATTAATATGTCTGAAGCATTAGAAGCAGATGTCCCTATTAAACTAGTTGGGGAGTCAATTGGTGTCAGCGAGGGCGGCATTTTGATGCAGCCTAATTTAGAGATAAAAATTAAAGTAAAACCGGCTGAATTGCCTGAAGTAATTGAAATTGATATTACGAATCTTAAAATTGGCGAAACCATCACAGTTGCTGAAATTCGTGAAAGTATTGGTTTTGATGTTGTTAGTGAAGATGATCATATTTTGGTCACACTTATGGCTCCGGCTACTATTGAAACTACAGAAGAAGAACAAGAATAACAATATATTGCTAAGGCTATTAAAGAGGCTATACTTCTTTAATAGCCTTTTTTATCTTCATTCAGCAAATGTTTTTGTATCGAAAGCAAAGCGGCTTTGCGTGTAAGTGTAGCGGCAGATACAGAAGACTCCCATCTCTACAGATGATGAGATAAGGCTCCTTTCAGTGGTAATCAAACATCTACTGAATGAAGATAAAGTCTGGCAGATGTCACGGATTTTCAAAGGAATGAATTGTGCAGGAACAATTCAAAAACCGGACGCATTGTTTATCTGTGCGAAAGCGAAGCGACAGCA